>QKDJ01000018.1 GCA_003252145.1 Azovibrio restrictus | reverse complement strand
CTGAACCATACGGATGCGGAACTGACCTTGCTGGAAAACCTGGTGGGCCGCTGGCCCCCCTTCTATGGCAAGGTGGATTACCACTATTAAGGACTGGCGTGAGATAAGCCCAGATAGCAGGCAATAAAAAAGCGGGGCATGCCCCGCTTTTTGTTTGAGTCCCTGTCGCTCAAATGAGCTTGTTGGGCAACTGGTAGTTGTTCTGGGTCATCAGATCGACACCGCATTCCAGTTGTTCGATCCACTCGATGAAGTCCTTGACGGCCTTCTTGCCTACGAAACGGCAGCCATGCTGGGGCACGATCTGTTCGATATCCAGTTGGCGAACCATCTGGGCCCAGTAACGACAGACCTTGCCACTGACGATGTAACGCTTGTGGAAGGCGGTCATGTAAGGCACGTGGGAAGCGAAATCGGTAATGGCATCGGCAGCCCGTTCGTGGGATACCAGGGAGGTGCCCAGGTCACCCGTGAAAAGAATCTTGGCCACGGGATCGTAAAACTGGAAGTTGCCTTCAGCATGCATGAAGTGACCCGGCAGGGCGGCAATCTTGCACTGGCCCAGAGGAATCAGGGCACCTTCATCGGGAATGCCGATGATGCGCTGGGAAACGTCACGGCCCGTGGTGAAATGGGGAACGAAACGGGTCCAGAGGGAGGAGATCATGACCTTGCAGTTGGAGGCCACAAACCATTTGTTTACGGAGGCAATGATGTCCGGGTCCGGATGGGAAGCCAGGATATAGTCCAGGTCCTTGGAGGAGAAATACTTCTGCATGTCCATCAACAGACCGGTGTAGGTCATGTTGCCGCCCGGATCGATCAGGGCGCCGTGACCGCTGTCAGCGACCAGGAACTGATTACATTGAACGGCGAGATCGGTGTTTTCGTCTACCAGATCATAAAAGGCATGAACGACGTGATTGCCATCGTTGAATAGCTCAACAGCCATGATGTTCCCCAAATTTTGACGCTGTATTATCCCCCAGCATTACGTAATCTGGTTGACACTTATCAAGTCCCATCGTCAGCGGGGGGGGCTACCCGCACCACCTCATCCAGGGAAGTGATCCCCGCCGCCACCTTCAAGGCCCCCGAAATCCGCAGGGGGCGCATGCCTTCCCGACTGGCCTGCTCGCGCACCTTGGCCACATCGGTTTCCTTGCCCACCAGCTTGCGTACATCCGGGCTGTTGAGCAGCAGTTCGTAAATCCCCACCCGCCCGGTAAAGCCGGTCATGCGGCATTCCAGGCAGCCCACCGGGTGATAAATCTGCTGGGGCTCATTGGCTTTCCAAGGGAGCACCAGATTGCGCCAGACCTGTTTGTCCGTTTCCGTCATGGGCGCCGGCCGTTTGCAATGGGGGCACAGGGTCCGTACCAGCCGTTGGGCCATGACCCCCAGCAGGGTGGCATTGATCAGGTAGCCCGGCAGACCCAGGTCCTGGAGCCGGGTAATGGCCGCCGGCGCATCATTGGTGTGCAGGGTGGAAAGTACCAGGTGGCCAGTGAGGGCAGCCTGGATGGCCATTTCCGCCGTTTCCAGATCCCGGATTTCGCCAATCATGATGATGTCCGGGTCCTGCCGCATGAGGGCCCGCACCCCTTCGGCAAACTCCATCTCCACCGCATGCTGAACCTGCACCTGATTGAAGGAGGGCTCCACCATTTCGATGGGGTCCTCGATGGTGCACACATTCACCTCAGGGGTGGCCAGTTGCTTCAGGGTGGAATAAAGGGTGGTGGTCTTGCCCGACCCGGTGGGGCCGGTCACCAGGATGATGCCGTTGGGCCGGGCCGTCATCTGATCCCAGCGGGACAAGTCGTCCTCGGAAAAGCCCAGCTGCTTGAAATCCCGCACCAGCACTTCCGGATCAAAAATCCGCATGACCAGTTTTTCGCCAAAGGCCGTGGGCAGGGTCGAGAGCCGCAATTCCACCTCATAACCATCCGGCATGCGGGTCTTGATACGACCATCCTGGGGCCGACGCTTCTCGATCACATCCATACGCGCCAGAAGCTTGATGCGGCTGGTCATGGCCGTCATCACCGCAGAAGGAATCTGGTACACCTGATGCAAGACCCCGTCGATACGGAAGCGCACGATGCCCACGTCCCGCCGGGGTTCGATGTGAATATCGGAAGCCCGCTGGTCAAAAGCGTACTGCCACAGCCAGTCCACGATATGGACGATGTGCTGGTCATTGGCATCCAGCTGGCGATTGGTACGCCCCAGCTCCACCAATTGCTCGAAGCTGGAGAGGTTGCCCCCCTGCCCTCCCGTCTGGGCCGCCTTCTTCACGGACTTGGCCAGATTGAAGAACTCCACCAGATAGCGGCTCACATCCGCAGGATTGGCCAGTACCCGGCGCACCTGCTTCTTGAGGATGTGCTCCAGTTCCCGCTCCCATTCCCGCAGGAAAGGTTCGGCCGTAGCAATCACCACCTCCCGCAGATCAATACGGATGGGCAGGATGGCAAACCGGGCTGCGTAGGCGCTGGACACCACATCGGCCACACCGGTGAAGTCGATCTTCAGGGGGTCAATGTGCTGGTAAGGCAACCCCACCCGCTTGGCTAACCATTCGGTAAGATTTTCCAGATTCAGAAGTTGGTTGGGAGCCGCCAGCCCCCGCCATTTCTGCTCAGCCACCAGGATCAGGGGATGGGCATTTCCCCCCTTCAACTGACGCTCGGCCCGCAGGGCCTCCGCATCCT
>QKDJ01000122.1 GCA_003252145.1 Azovibrio restrictus | reverse complement strand
GCAATTAAAACTTCCCCCCGAAGTGCTGGCCGTCATTTACCAGCACCACGAAATGGCGGATGGTTCGGGTTACCCCAATGGCTTCAAGCTGGAGCAGATCGCCTACCCGGCCCGGGTGGTGTCCCTGGTAAATTTCTACGACAACCTCTGCAACCCCCTGGACCTGAGCCTGGCCATGACGCCCCACGAGGCCCTGTCCTTCATGTTTGCCCAGCGTCGCAGCCGCTTTGACGGAGCCATCCTGCAACAGATGATCCGTTGCCTTGGGGTCTATCCTCCTGGCTCCATCGTCACCCTTTCCAATGACGCCATCGCCATCGTCATGTCCGTCAATCCGGCCAAACCTTTGCGACCTTGTGTCATGGTTCACGACGAGAAACAACCCAAGGAATCCGCCCTCATTCTGGATCTGGAACAGGAAACAGACATCAATATCGGCAAGGCGATCCGCCCCGCCATGCTGCCACCGGATACCTATGCCTATCTGAGCCCGCGCAAGCATGTGACCTATTTCTTTGACAGCAATGCAGCGGCAGGGCGCGAGTAATGACAGTGAGCACTCCTGAAGCCCTGTTGCTGGAACGCTGTAACGAAATCCTGCTGCTGGTAGACCGGAGCAGTCTGGCCATTGTCGCCGCCAATGCTGGCGCCTTGCACCATCTGGTTTACAAGCGGGAAGCCCTGATTGGCCACCCCATTACCGAACTGGAATGCGCTCTGACCGACGTATTCTTCTGGGAGGAGGTCCGCCAGGGCGGGAACCCGGAAATCCGGGAAGCCGACGCCATCTATCTGAAAGGGGATGGGGAGCTGCTTCCGGCCATCAAGAGCGTGACCGAGGCCAGCGACGGCTCCCAACAGCTGGTGATCTGCGCAACGCCCACGGGCCAGTTGCAAAAGGCGGAAGCCGCCCTGGCCGACACGGGGGCCCATTTGCGCGCCACCCTGGAAGCCACCGCAGATGGCATCCTGTTGCTGGACATGCAAGGCAATATCGTCAATATGAATTACCAGATGTCCCGCCTTTGGCAACTGCCGGAAGCCTTGCTACTCAGCCGCGACGATGCAGGTGTACAGGCCTACATGGCCAGCCGCATGCAGGACCCGGCCAGTTACAGGGAACGCCTGGCCGCCATCCGTCCCGATACGGAAGAGGAAACCCAGGACATTCTGTATCTGACCGATGGACATGTCCTGGAGCGTAAATCCCGCCCTGCTCGCCAGAACAAGTTGATCATTGGTCGCGTCTTCAGCTTCACGGATATCACCGAACGGCAATCTGCAGAAGCCCGGCTGAAGCTGGCGGCCAGCGTCTTCACCCACGCCCAGGAAGGCATCATGATCACGGACCCGACCGGCGTCATCGTCGAGGTCAATGACACCTTCAGCCGCATTACCGGCCATGCCCGGGAGGACATCCTGGGCTGCAACGCCAACGTCCTCAGCTCCGGACGCCAGGGCCCCGAGTTTTACCAGGCCCTGTGGCATGACCTGAAGCAGAAAGGGCACTGGCAGGGTGAGATCTGGAATCGGCGCAAGGACGGCAGTATCTATGCGGAAATGCTCAATATCGCCGCAGTCCGGGATAACCGGGGAGAACACCGTCACTACGTGGCCCTGTTCTCCGATATCACCACCATCAAGGAACACCAGAGCCAACTGGAACGTATTGCCCACTACGATGCCCTGACCGGCATTCCCAATCGGGTGCTGCTGGCTGACCGCCTGCAACAGGCCATCGTCAGAACCCAACGCAATCAGCAGTTCATGGCGCTGGTCTATCTGGACCTGGATGGGTTCAAGGAAGTCAATGACGCTCATGGCCACGAAATCGGCGATGAATTGCTCATTGCCCTGTCTCAACGACTCAAGGATGCCCTCAGGGCAGACGACACCCTGGCTCGACTGGGGGGCGATGAGTTTGTTGCCGTCCTGACCGACATCAATGCCCTGGAAGAATGCGAAGGCATTCTCGAGCGCCTGCTCCAGGCTGCTGCCGCGCCTGTCACCATCAAGCATCACACCCTGCAGCTGTCTGCCAGCCTGGGGGTCACCCTTTACCCCAACGACGGGGCCGATGCCGACACTTTGCTGCGCCACGCCGACCAGGCCATGTACCAGGCCAAGCAGGCCGGGAAAAACCGCTATCACCTGTTCGATCCGGAGCAGGACCGACAGGTCAAGACCCACTGGGAAAGCATCACTCGCTTGACCCAGGCCCTGGAGCAGAACGAACTGGAACTGTTTTACCAGCCCAAGGTTCACATGCGCCAAGGCCAGGTCGTAGGTGCGGAAGCACTCCTGCGCTGGCGACACCCGGAGCGGGGCATTGTCCTCCCCGGCGAGTTTCTGCCCCTGGTTGAGGGGACCGAGTTGATCGCCCGCATCGGGGATTGGGTCATGGATACGGCCTTGGCCCAGATGTCCGCCTGGCGCAAACAGGGGCTGAATCTGGCGGTCAGCGTCAATATTGCCGCCCATCATCTGCAAAAAGACAGTTTTCTCAATCGGCTCAAACAAAAGCTGGCCCTCTACCCGGATGTTCCTCCCTCCTGCCTGGAGCTGGAGGTGCTGGAAACAGCCGCCCTGGAGGGGATTGCCCATGTTTCCCGGGTTATTGAAGGCTGCCGCGCCCTGGGCGTGGATTTTTCCCTGGACGATTTCGGCACCGGCTACTCCTCCCTCACCTATCTCAAACGCCTGCCTGCCAATGCCCTGAAAATCG
>QKDJ01000301.1 GCA_003252145.1 Azovibrio restrictus | reverse complement strand
GCAGGCGGCCGAGGTCCTGGACTTCAATGTCCATGTGTCCACGCCTCCGGGTTACGAGGTGGAGCCTGAGCGGGCCGGTCTTTACGGCACCGACAACTTCGAGCAATTTGCCGATCCCATGGAAGCCTGCAAGGGCGCCGATCTGGTGACCACCGATGTGTGGACCTCCATGGGTTTCGAAGCCGAGAACGAGGCCCGTATGAAGGCCTTCGCCGACTGGTGTGTGGATGGAGACATGATGCGGGTGGCGTCCCCGGACGCTGTGTTCATGCACTGCCTGCCGGCCCATCGGGGCGAGGAGGTGACGGCCGAGGTGATCGACGGACCCCAGTCCGTGGTCTGGGACGAGGCCGAGAACCGCCTGCATGCGCAGAAGGCATTGATGGAATTCCTGCTGATCGGCAGGGTTGAAAACTAAAAGGTAAGTAAAGATGAGCGATATCAAGAAAGTCGTCCTGGCCTATTCCGGCGGTCTGGATACCTCCGTGATCCTGAAGTGGTTGCAGGACACCTATCAATGCGAAGTGGTGACCTTCACCGCCGACCTGGGCCAGGGTGAAGAGCTGGAACCGGCTCGTACCAAGGCCCTGAAGTTCGGCATCAAGCCCGAGAACATCTTCATCGACGACCTGCGCGAAGAATTCGTGCGGGATTTCGTGTTCCCCATGTTCCGCGCCAACACCGTCTATGAAGGCGAGTACCTGCTGGGCACCTCCATCGCCCGCCCCTTGATTGCCAAGCGCCTGATCGAGATCGCCAACATGACTGGTGGCGATGCCATCTCCCACGGCGCCACCGGTAAGGGTAACGACCAGGTTCGTTTCGAGCTGGGTGCCTACGCTCTCAAGCCCGGCGTCAAGGTCATCGCTCCCTGGCGCGAATGGGACCTGCTGTCCCGCGAAAAGCTGCTGGCCTACGCCGAGCAACACGGCATTCCCGTGGAAATGAAGCACAAGCAGGGTGGCTCTCCCTACTCCATGGACGCCAACCTGCTGCACATCTCTTACGAAGGCCGTCACCTGGAAAATCCCGCTGCCGAAGCCGAAGAGAGCATGTGGCGCTGGACCGTGTCCCCCGAAGCTGCTCCCGATGCCGCCGAGTATCTGGACCTGGAATTCGTGAAGGGTGATCTGGTGTCCATCAACGGCCAGAAGATGAAGGCCCACGAACTGCTGGCTACCCTGAACCAACTGGGCGGCAAGCACGGTATCGGCCGTCTGGACCTGGTGGAAAACCGCTATGTGGGCATGAAGTCCCGGGGCTGTTACGAAACCCCTGGCGGCACCATCCTGCTGCGCGCCCACCGGGCCATCGAATCCATCACCCTGGATCGGGAAGTCGCCCACCTGAAGGACGACCTGATGCCCCGCTACGCCAGCATGATCTACAACGGCTACTGGTGGAGCCCCGAGCGTCAGGCCCTGCAGGTGCTGATCGACCACACCCAGCAGACCGTAAACGGTACCGTGCGTCTGAAGCTCTACAAGGGTAATGTGATTGTGGTGGGCCGGGATTCCAAGACCGATTCCCTGTTCGATTCCACCATCGCTACTTTTGAAGACGATGCCGGTGCTTACGACCAGAAGGATGCGGCCGGCTTCATCAAGCTGAACGCCCTGCGCATGCGTATCGCTGCCAACCTGAAGGCGAAGAAGGGCTAAGGCATGGAAGGCGGTGGCCTGTTCGGGTTTACCGAGGAGCAGATTGCCAACTTCGGGGCAACTTGGGGTATCGGTGCCTTCATCCTCTTCATGCTGTTCATCATTGGTGAAATTGCCTGGAAGTCCAAGGCCGGCAAGACGGGTACCTTCGTGCTCTTCTTCGTCCTGGCCTTTGGCATGGTGGGCTTTGTCGCCAAATCCATTATTCAGAAAATCTGGGGTATTTAAATGTCAAATGTTGAAAATGCGTTCGACAATGTTTCCGTGGTCAAACAAGCAAACGTCTATTTCGATGGCAAGTGCGTTAGCCACACCGTGCTGTTCGCCGACGGTTCCAAGAAGACTGTGGGCGTGATCCTGCCCGCTTCCCTGACCTTCACCACTGGTGCGCCAGAAGTCATGGAAACCGTGGCCGGTTCCTGCCGCTATCGCCTCAAGGGCGAAACCGAGTGGAAGACCTCCGCTGCTGGCCAAGCCTTCAACGTGCCCGGTGACTCCAGCTTTGATATCGAAGTGACGGGCGAGCCCTACCACTACGTCTGCTACTTCGGTTGATCATCAGCCTCAACAGGGGCGGTGGGGCCTGAACGGCCGCCGCCCCTTTTCCTTGCCCAGGAGATTCCCATGCCTTCTTTTGATTTCACTTCCGAAGCCGATATGGTGGCCCTGAAAAATGCGGTGGATGTGGCGGCGCGCCAGATCGACAACCGTTACGACTTCAAGGGAACAGCCGCCAAGGTGGAGTTCGACGAAAAGAACAAGACCATCACCCTGCACGGGGATTCCGATTTCCAGCTGGACCAGATCAAGGATCTGCTTTTCCCCGCCATGGAAAAGAAGGAAAAGGAAAGCGTGAAGCGTCTGGATCACCAGACCGTGCAGAAGGTTTCCGGCAACAAGGTGAAGCAGGAGTTGAAGATCAAGAGCGGCATCGAGACCGAGCTGGCCAAGAAGATCGTCAAGATGATCAAGGACTCCAAGATCAAGGTGCAGGCCTCCATCCAGGGTGACGAAGTCCGGGTTCAGGGGGCCAAGCGGGATGATCTGCAGGCTGCCATTACCCTGATCACCAAGAACATCAGCGATTTCCCCATCCGTTTCGGTAACTTCCGGGACTGAGTCGGACGTGGGCGTAAAGAAAGGCGCATGGGAAAACCCATGCGCCTTTTTCGTTTCTGCAGCTTCAGTTGTTCAGGTTTTCAGACCCTGGATCCAGACCCCATAGAGTTGATCGGCCAGCTTGCGCATGACGGGCAGGCGGGCGGGAATGCCGGACTGCATTTCCTCGGGAGTATCCACCGAGGGCAGATGAGCTACGGCGGCAGCTTCCTCAGCCCATTGGTCGCACCAGCAGGCGATCATCTCCGGCAGCATTTCCGTATGGCACTGCATGCCCAGATGAGGCCCCAGGGCAAACATCTGGTTGGTGCAATAGTCGTTGCTCACCAGTCGGGCCGCACCTTCGGGAAGGCTGAAGGTTTCCCCGTGCCACTGGAACACGGTGAGGGGAGCGCCGGCGAAATCACCCAGCCAGTGTCGGCTGACTTCATCCACGCTGCCCGTAGCCTGGGCCCAGCCGATTTCCTTGACCGGGTTGCGGGTGACCTGACCGCCCAGGGCTTTGCTCATCAATTGGCCACCCAGGCAGTGACCCAACACGGGAATGTCCTTGCTGACGGCATCGCGGATCAGGGCGCAAACCGGATTGATCCAGGGCAGATCGTCATTGACGCTCATGGGGCCACCCATGAAACAGAGGCCGGAATAGGCATCGGCGCTGCTGGGAACGGGGGCGCCTTCATCCAGAGGGATCAGGGTCCAGGGAATCCGGTGGGCTTCCAGGAATATGGCAAAATAACCAGGACCTTCAGTGGGGGAGTGACGAAAGATGGCGACAGGACGCATGAGTCGGCCCTTGGGCAAGTTGAGGTGTGTGCATTTTATGGCCTCGGCGGCAATCCTTCTATGGGCCTGGCTGCCTACGGGGGCCATGGCGACCAATGTGGGGCTGGCAGGTATCCTGGGCAGCAAGGCCATTCTCGTGATCGACGGAGGTTCCCCGCGCACGCTGGCAGTTGGCCAGGAATATGGAGGCGTCAAGCTCCTGTCCGTGGGTGAGGGTAGCGTTCAGGTGGAGATCGGAGGCAAGCGTCGCTCCATGCGAGTAGGGCAGAATGCCGTGGGTGAAGCCTCCAGTGGTGATTCCCCTCTGGTCCTGCTGGCTGACGGTCAGGGGCATTTTCAGGCCCAGGGGACGATCAACGGTGCTCCCATGCGCTTCCTGGTGGATACCGGGGCCACGATGATTTCCATCGGGGCCAGTGATGCCCGTCGTATGGGGCTGGATTTGAACAAGGCAAAAAAGGGCTATAGCCAGACGGCAAACGGCACCACCCAGGTGTACCGGATCAAGCTGGATACGGTTAAGGTGGGCGATATCGTGATGCACAACGTGGATGGCCTGGTGCATCAGCAGGACATGCCTTTTGCCCTGTTGGGTATGAGTTTCCTGAACCGGACTGATATGCAGCGGGAAGGGGATCGCCTGACCCTGAAGAAGAGATTCTGAATCTCAGGATAAAAAATATTTGAGGAGAGAGATCATGCCCCAGCAAGAAGAAATCGCCATGTTGCGTCGGGAATTGGAGTTACTGATGGGTGAGCGTCAGGCCCTGTTGCGGGTTACCGGGGCTGCTGCTGCACTGATCGCCAGCCTGGACTCCCGTCAGTTGCCCGTGGGAGCCCTGGAGTCGGCGGATCTTGTGGCCACCGTGCTCAATGACCTGTCCGAAGAAACCTTGCAGGATGCCCTGAGTGCGGTTCAGGCCCATGCCGAGGTGGGGCAGGATGCCTGATTGGGATGTCCAGGACCTGGGTCTGATCCAGAGCTGTCTGTTGGCCGAGCCCGGGCTGGAGGCCGTGGGTGATCAGGGAGCCTTGGCCGAAGGGCTGACCCCTGCAGCTGTGTTGTTTCCCATCGTGACCCGGCCTCAGGGTTATCAAGTACTACTCACCCAGCGTACGGATCACCTGCGGGATCATCCGGGCCAGATCAGTTTTCCCGGCGGCCGCATGGAGCCGGAAGATGCTTCTCCGCTCCATACGGCCCTGCGGGAGGCCCAGGAGGAAATCGGTCTGGCGCCCCAGGTGCCGCAGATTCTGGGCTATTTGCCCAATTACCGGACCGGCACCGGTTTCAATGTGTACCCGGTCGTCGCGTTGCTGGAGCCGCCTTTCGACCTGCGTCTGGATGCCTTTGAAGTGGCCGAGGTATTCGAGGTCCCCCTGGCCTTCCTGCTCGATACCCGCAATCACCGGCGGGAGCAGATGCATTACCGGGGGGCTCTGCGCGAATATACGGTCATGCCCTACGAGAACCGCTTCATCTGGGGCGCTACGGCCGGCATGATCTGCTCCCTGGTGGAGCGTCTTCAGGCCTGTCGGGAAACCATGGCCTCTCCTCTGGCCTGAGTTTGTTCATGAGCCTTCTTTCCCTGATTGCCGTTTTCCTGCTGGAACAGTTGCACCCTCTGGATTTCCGGCGTTGGGTTGTGCGGCCCTGCACCGCCTGGGCTCACATGATCGAGCGGCAGTTCAACGCGGGGGGTTACCAGCAAGGCATTTTTTCCAGCCTGCTGGCCCTGCTTCCCCCTCTGGTACTGGTGGCCGGGCTTCATGCCTTCCTGTATTGGCTGACCCCCCTATTGGCTCTGGTTTTCAATGTGGCCGTCCTGTACGTGACCATGGGTTTTCGCCAGTTCAGCCATTACTACACGGATATCCAGCTGGCCTTGCGCCTGGGGGATTTGCCCCGGGCTCGGCAATTGTTGGGGGAATGGCGGGAATGTGATGTTGGAGAGGCGGAGCCGGAGGAGGTGGCGCGCTTGTCCATCGAAACCGCTCTGGAAGCTTCCCATCGGCATGTATTCGCCGTGCTGCTCTGGTTTGTGCTGCTGCCGGGGCCGGTGGGGGCTGTGCTGTACCGCCTGACCCATGTGCTGGCTCATGGCTGGTCGCCAGCAAGATTGGGTGCTTTTGGCAAATTCCCGCAACAATTGTTCGCTATGGTGGACTGGCTTCCCGTTCGCATGACGGCTGCTGCGTTTGCAGTTGTCGGGAATTTCGAGGATGCTGTCTATAGCTGGCGCAATCAAAGGTCCCGGTGGCCGGGTTCTGAGCTGGGGATTGTTCTCTCCAGCGGTGCTGGCGCTCTGGGAGTTCGCCTGGGGGGGCCAGCAGAAGAGAACGGCGTGCCGGATGATCCGGACGAGGCGGGGCTGGGTGAAACGGCTGATGTCGATTTCATGCAAAGCGCCGTTGGTCTGGTGTGGCGTGCCATCGTATTATGGTTGCTGATGCTGTTTTTGCTTGGGCTTGCCAGTTTGGCGGGCTGACTAATTCTTAGAAGAGGAGATGTGCATGAGTAAGGATATCGTTGTTCTGAGTGCTGTTCGTTCTGCCGTCGGTGCTTTCAATGGCGCTCTGAAGGACATGGAGCCTGCTGAACTGGGTGGCCTGGTGGTCAAGGAAGCCATTGCCCGCGCCGGTGTCGATCCCAAGCAAGTGAGTTTTGCTACCGTGGGTAACTGCATCCCCACCGAATCCCGCTATCCCTACGTGGCTCGTGTGGCCACCATCCAGGGCGGCATGTCCATGGATTCCGTCGCCTTTGCCGTGAACCGTCTGTGCGGTTCCGCCATGCAGGCCATCGTTTCCTCCGCTCAAGCCATCATGCTGGGTGATGCCGATTACGCCATCGGTGGTGGTGTGGAAGTCATGTCCCGTGGCGCCTACCTGCTGCCTTCCCTGCGTGCTGGTGCCCGTATGGGCGACACCAAGGCCATCGACGCCATGGTAGCTGTGCTGACCGACCCCTTCGGTGTGGGTCACATGGGTATCACCGCTGAAAACCTGGCTGCCAAGTGGGGCCTCTCCCGGGAAGATCAGGATGCCTTCGCTGTGGAATCCCAGAAGCGTGCTGCTGCTGCCCAGGAAGCCGGTTACTTCAAGGGCCAGATCGTGCCCATCACCTTCCAGACCCGTAAGGGTGATGTGGTGTTTGACACCGACGAGCATCTGAAGCCCGGTACCACCATGGAATCCCTGGCCAAGATGAAGCCCGCCTTCAAGAAGGATGGTACCGTGACTGCCGGTAATGCTTCCGGTATCAACGACGCTGCCGCCTTCCTGGTGCTGGCTGATGCCGCCAAGGCTTCCGCTGCCGGCTACAAGCCCATGGCTCGCCTGGTGTCCTACGCCATCTCCGGTGTGCCTAACGACGTGATGGGTGAAGGTCCCATTCCCTCTTCCAAGCTGGCCCTGCAAAAGGCCGGTCTGACCCTGGACCAGATGGACGTGATCGAATCCAATGAAGCCTTTGCCGCCCAGTCCCTGGCCGTGGCCAAGGGTCTGGAGCTGAACATGGCCAAGACCAACCCCAATGGCGGTGCCATTGCCCTGGGTCACCCGGTGGGCGCTACCGGCGGCGTGATCGTGACCAAGCTGCTGCATGAGATGCAGCGCACCAACGCCCGTTACGGCATGGCTACCATGTGTATCGGCGGTGGTCAGGGTATCACCACCATCTACGAGCGCATGTGATGTCTGACCGGATGTGATCTGGAGCTGAAAACGGTACCTGCGGGTACCGTTTTTTTTGGTTTTCCTGGTCGTGCCCGAATTTGGGTATGTCGTGCATTAAATTGGCGTGTCATGCACGTTTCTGGTGCGCCGTGTTTCTGATCAGGGCGTTGTGCCTGGATCAGAATTTTCAGTGCTATGAATTTTCAGATTTTTTGTCTCTGGCACAAACCATGCTGTAGTTGTCTATTCCATCCCGATAACGAGAAAGTTCATGGCTGCTTATTACAATGAGATGCATGAAGCCGATGGTAGCGTCCGCCCCCACTACCGTCGTTACGAGGAATGGCTGAATACCACTTCCCCTGAACGCATTGCTCGCAAGCGTGCCGAAGGCGACCTGGCCTTTCGCCGGGTGGGCATCACCTTCGCCGTCTATGGCGAGGAGTCTGGCAAGGAACGCCTGATTCCCTTCGACATCATTCCCCGCATCATTCCGGCTCAGGAATGGAGTGGTATGGCCGATGGCCTGCGACAGCGGGTCAAGGCCTTGAATGCCTTCCTGCACGACATCTACCACGACCAGGAAATTCTCAAGGCCGGCCGTCTGCCTCGGGAGCAGGTGATCAACAACGGGCAATACCGTCCTGAAATGCAGGGCGTGGATGTGCCCGGGCAGATTTATGCCCACATCGCCGGCGTGGATGTGGTCCGTGCCGGAGCAGGGGAGTTCTACGTGCTGGAGGACAACCTGCGGGTGCCTTCCGGCGTCTCCTACATGATCGAAGACCGGAAGATGATGATGCGCCTCTTCCCGGAACTCTTCGCCAAACACAAGGTGGCACCGGTTCAGCACTACCCGGATTTGTTGCTGGACAATCTGCGGGCAGTGGCTCCCCAGGGGCTTTCCGATCCCACCTGCGTGGTCCTGACCCCCGGGGCCTATAACAGCGCCTATTTCGAACACACCTTCCTGGCCCAGCAGATGGGCGTGGAGCTGGTGGAAGGCCGCGACCTTTTCGTCAGTGACGATACGGTCTACATGCGTACCACCCAGGGCCCCAAGCGGGTGGATGTGATCTACCGCCGGGTGGATGACGATTTCCTGGATCCCGAGGCTTTCCGGGCGGATTCCATGCTCGGGGTGCCCGGTTTGCTACGGGCCTACAAGGCCGGGCGGGTGACCCTGGCCAATGCCATCGGTACCGGCGTGGCGGACGACAAGTCCATTTACCCCTACGTGCCGGAGATGATCCGCTTCTACCTGGGCGAAGAGCCCATCCTCAACAACGTGCCCACCTACATGTGCCGCAAGCCCGAGGACCTGAAGTATGTGCTGGCCCACCTGCCTGAACTGGTGGTGAAGGAAGTGCACGGCGCCGGGGGTTACGGCATGCTGGTGGGGCCGGCTTCCACCAAGGAAGAGATCGAACGTTTCCGCAAATTGCTGGAAGCCAAGCCTGAAGGTTATATCGCCCAGCCCACCCTGGCCTTGTCCAATTGCCCCACCTTTGTGGAGAGCGGCGTGGCGCCCCGACATCTGGACCTGCGGCCCTTTGTCCTGTCCGGTAATGGCATCCAGATGGTGCCCGGTGGCTTGACCCGGGTGGCCCTGCGGGAAGGCTCCCTGGTGGTGAATTCGTCCCAGGGGGGCGGCACCAAGGATACCTGGGTGCTGGAAGACTGATTGAGGGAGAACAACATGCTGAGCCGTACTGCTGACCACCTGTTCTGGATGTCCCGCTATGTGGAGCGGGCGGAAAATCTGGCCCGTTTGCTGGATGTGACCTGGCAGATGTCCATGGTGCCCCAGTCCCTGGAGGCCGCCAATCAGAACTGGAACGCTGTCATTGTCCTGAACAGCCTGGAAGAGGCCTATGCCCGCAAATACAGCGAGGTCAATGCCGACAATGTGCTGCGTTTCATGGTGAGTGATCCCGATAACCATGCCTCCCTGTTTTCCTGCCTACGCATGGGACGGGAGAACGCCCATGCGGTGCGCGGCACCATCACCGCGGAAATGTGGGAAACCCTCAATGCCACCTGGCTGGAATTACGCGGGCAGAGCTACGAACAACTGACGGCCAATGGCCCTGGCGATTTCTTCGAATGGGTCAAGACCAAGTCTTCCCTGATCCGGGGGGTGACCCTGGGGACCATGCTTCAGGATGAGGCCTACAACTTCATTCGTCTGGGTACTTTGTTGGAGCGGGCGGATAACACAGCGCGTATCCTGGATGTGAAATACCACGTGCTGAAGCCCCAGGAGGACGATAGCTCCACGGACTTCTACCAATGGGGCGCCCTGCTGCGTTCCGTGTCCGCCTTTGAGGTCTATCGCAAGACCTACCGTTCCAGCTTCAGCTCCGAGCGGGTGGCCGAATTGCTGATCCTGCATCCGGACATGCCCCGTTCCCTGCTGTTCTGTCTCAAGGGCGTGCTGAAAAATCTGGAGTTGCTGGCCAACAGCCAGTCCCGGGAGACCCAGCGTCTGGCGGGCCAGTTGCATAGCGAAATCCGTTATGCCCGCATCGACGACATCCTGCGCCTGGGACTACACGAATACCTGAGCAATTTCATGGATCGCATCTATGATCTGGGTAATCGTATCAGCTGTGACTTCCTGGTTTCCCAGCAGGAGATTGCATGACCTATTGCGTTGCCATGCGCCTGGATGCCGGGCTGGTTTTCCTGTCCGACTCCCGGACCAATGCGGGTGTGGATCACATCAACAGCTTTCGCAAGATGCACACCTTCCAGAAGTCGGGTGACCGGGTTCTGATCCTCATGACGGCAGGCAATCTGTCCATCAGCCAGTCGGTGGTTAATCTGCTGCGGGAAAAGCTGGAGAGCAAGAGGGGCGCTAATCTCCACAAGGTGAAGAACATGTTCGAGGCGGCCCGCCATATCGGGGACTGCCTGCGGGAAATCCACGAGCGGGATGCGGCAGCCCTCAAGGATTTCGGCATTGATTTCAATGCCTCCTTGGTGCTGGGTGGGCAGATCAAGGGGGAGGAACCCCGGGTGTTCATGATCTACGCAGCGGGTAACTTCATCGAAGCCACCAAGGAAACCCCCTATTTCCAGATCGGTGAAGCCAAGTACGGCAAGCCCATCATCGACCGGGTGGTGAATCG
>QKDJ01000157.1 GCA_003252145.1 Azovibrio restrictus | reverse complement strand
AAAGGGCCTGGAGATGCTGGTAGAACGCGGCATCCTGGTGAAGGTGAATTCCGTGATGATCCCTGGGGTCAATGACGAGCACCTGAAGGAAGTCTCCAAGGTGGTGAAGGCCAAGGGTGCCTTCCTGCACAACGTGATGCCCCTGATTGCCGAAGCCGAACACGGCACCTACTACGGCATCATGGAGCAGCGCAGCCCCACTTCCGAAGAGCTGCAAGCGCTCCAGGACGAATGCGCCGGCGACATGGCCATGATGCGTCACTGCCGTCAGTGCCGTGCCGATGCCGTGGGCCTCTTGGGTGAAGACCGGGGTTCCGAATTCACCCTGGACAAGCTTGACGCCATGGACATCGACTACGAGTCCGCCATGGTGCGCCGCAAGGAAGTGCACGACGCCATCATCGACCAGCTGGAAGCCAAGCGGGCCAACAAGACCGGCCCCGTGTCCGCCCCGGATCTGCCTGCAGATACCCGCCCCGTGATGATGGCCGTGGCCACCGCCGGTCAGGGTCTGGTGAATCAGCACTTCGGCCACGCCAAGGAATTCCTGGTGTACGAAGCCTCTCCTGAAGGCGTGCGTTTCGTCAGCCACCGGAAGACCGAACTCTATTGCGTGGGTGGCGACACCTGCGGTGACGAAGGTCAGGACGGCGTGTCTGCCGACTCCATCCTGGATCGCACCATTGCCGCCCTGGCGGGCTGTGAAGTGGTGCTCTGTTCCAAGATCGGCTACGAGCCCTGGGGCCTGCTGGAAACCGCCGGCATTCAACCCAACGGCGAGCACGCCATGGAACCCATCGAGGAAGCCGTCATGGCCGTGTATCTGGAAATGGCTGAAGCCGGCAAGCTGGCGGCCACCGACAGCGACCAGAAGCGCGCTTAACCTGGACGAAATACGGGAGAACGATCATGGCTCTTTCCATCACTGAAGCCTGCGTCAATTGCTGGGCCTGCGTGGATGTGTGTCCCAACACCGCCATCTACGAGTCCGACCCGGTATTTGCCATCGACAGCGACAAGTGCACTGAATGCCTCGCGGAATTCCCCGAGGCCCAGTGCGCCGCCATCTGCCCCATCGAATGCGCCATCGTCGATGAACTGGGCACCCCCCTGAACCCCCTGGGCAGCCTGACCGGGATTCCTGTGGAAAAACTCCAGGAAATCCTCAAGGCCGCCGCCCAGGGCGAACCCGCCTGAATATAGGAGCACCATGGCTCACATCACCTTTTATGAGAAGCCCGGCTGCGGTGGCAACGCCAAGCAGAAGGCCCTGCTGATTTCTGCCGGTCACACCCTGGATGTAAAGGACCTGCTGGCCGAGGAATGGACCAAGGAAAGCCTGCTGGCTTTCCTGTCTCCCCTGCCCGTGCCTCACTGGTTCAATCGCGCCGCCCCCATGATCAAGGACGGCAAGGTGGACCCGGACACCATCGACGCGGACAGCGCCATTGCCCTCATGCTGGACCACCCCCTGCTGGTGCGTCGCCCCCTGATGGCCAGCGGCGAAGGCCGCATGGTGGGCTTCGTGCTGGAAGACGTGGACGCCTGGGTCGGTCTGGCCGGCCAGAGCGCCACGGACGACGAGCTGGGTTGCCAGGGCAACCAGCATCAATGCAGCGGACATCACCATGAAAACGGGGATCATGACCACCAGCCTGGCACCTGCCGCTAAGGTCCTCCCGGGACAGGCGGTCGAGATCGCCGACGGGGTCCACTGGATTGGCGTCCTGGACCCCGACCTGCGCTCCTTCGACATCGTCCTGTCCACCGCCAACGGCACCACCTACAACAGCTATGTGGTGCGCGGCGAAAAAGGCGTGGCCGTGATCGACACGGTCAAGGAAAGCTTCGCCCCCGAATTCTTCAAGCGCCTGGAATCCGTCTGTTCCTACGACGAGATCACCACCATCGTCATCAACCACCTGGAGCCCGATCATTCCGGCGCCCTGCCCGAGTTGATGAAGCGCGCGCCCCAGGCCCACGTGTATCTCTCCAGCCGGGCCCCCATGATGTTCAAGGCCCTGCTCAAGGCTTCCGACGTGACCCCCTCGGCCTTCACCCTGGTGAAGACGGGCAGCAGCCTGGATCTGGGCGGCCGCACCCTGGCCTTCTACCAGACCCCCTTCCTGCACTGGCCTGACACCCAATGCACCTACGTACCGGAACTGGGCGTGCTCTTTTCCGGCGACGTGTTCGGCTGTCACTTCTGCGACGCCCGGCTGTTCAACGACAAGGTGGGCGACTTCCGCTTCTCCTTCGAGTACTACTACGCCCACATCATGCGGCCCTTCCGCCAGCACGTACTGACCGGCCTGGAATTGCTGGAGCCCCTGGACTTCAAGCTCATCGCCCCGGCCCACGGCCCCGTGCTGCGCCAGAATCCCCGCCACTACGTGAAGCGTTACCGGGAACTGGCTGAAGGCCTGCTGCACGACACTGTGGAAGAAAAAACCCTGCTGGTGTTCTACATCTCTGCCTATGGCGCCACCCGGCGCATGGCCGAAGCCATCGTCCAGGGTGCCGAGGAAGAAGCTGGCGTACGGGTCTCCCTCTACGATCTGGAAGTGGGTGATGTAACCCCCTTCATCGACCTGATCGAAACCGCCGACGGCATCGCCGTGGGCAGCCCCACCATCAACGGTGATGCCACCAAGCCCGTCTGGGACCTGCTCTCCTCCCTGCACACCATCCATGTGCGGGGCAAGCTGGGCGCCGCCTTCGGCTCCTTCGGCTGGAGCGGCGAGGCC
>QKDJ01000274.1 GCA_003252145.1 Azovibrio restrictus | reverse complement strand
TCTGCTGTTCCTGGGGATCTTCCGTCAGGGCCAGATGGCCGATGCCGGCGCTCAGATCCCGGTCGGAGGATTCCTTACCGTGCAGCTTGATCTGCAGACGCAGATCGTTCAGGGAGTCCGCATTGCGCAGGGCATCTTCGTAACTGATCAGGCCAGCCTCGTAGAGATCGAACAGGGCCTGGTCGAAGGTCTGCATGCCCAGTTCCCGGGACTTCTTCATAATTTCCTTGATCTCATGCACCTCGCCCTTGAAGATCATGTCGGACACCAGGGGCGAGTTGAGCATGATTTCAATGGCAGCCACCCGGCCCTTGCCGTCCTTCTTGGGCAGCAGGCGCTGGGACACCATGGCACGCAGGTTCAGGGACAAGTCCATGAGCAGCTGCTGGCGCCGTTCTTCCGGGAAGAAGTTGATGATCCGGTCGATGGCCTGGTTGGCGCTGTTGGCGTGCAGGGTTGCCAGACAAAGGTGACCGGTTTCGGCGAAGGCCACCGCGTAGTCCATGGTTTTGCGGTCCCGGATTTCCCCCATCAGGATCACATCCGGCGCCTGACGCAGGGTGTTCTTCAGGGCGGGCTCCCAGTCATCTGTATCTACCCCTACTTCCCGCTGGGTGACGATGCAGTTCTTGTGCTCGTGCACGTATTCCACCGGGTCTTCGATGGTGATGATGTGGCCAAAGCTGTGCTGGTTACGGTAATCCACCACTGCCGCCAGGGAGGTGGTCTTACCGGTACCGGTACCCCCCACGAAGATCACCAGACCCCGTTTGGTCATGGCGATGTCCTTCAACACCGTGGGCAGGCCCAGGTCATCCAGATTGGGAATGGTGACATTGATGGTCCGGCAGATCACCCCAACGCGGCCTTGCTGGACAAAGGCATTGACCCGGAACCGGCCGATGCCGGTGGGAGAAATGGCGAAGTTGCATTCCTTGGTGGATTCAAACTCGGCAGCCTGCCGGTCATTCATGATGGACCGGGCCAGCTCGGCCGTGTGTTGGGGAGACAGCACCTGATTGGACACCGGGGTCACCTTGCCATCGATCTTGATGGCGGGAGGAAACCCGGCAGTAATGAACAAGTCCGATCCTTTCTTGCTGCTCATCAGCCGCAGAAGGTCGTGCATGAATTTCATGGCCTGATCGCGTTCCATGCTCAGCTCCAGTAAGTATCAGCGGCCTTAGCCGGGGAAGGCGTCCTTGTTGGCCGCCTTGGTACGGGCTTCAGCAGCGGAAACCACATTGCGACGCACCAGGTCGAGAAGGTTCTGGTCCAGGGTCTGCATGCCCAGGCTCTGCCCGGTCTGGATGGCGGAGTACATCTGGGCCACCTTGGCTTCCCGGATCAGGTTACGGATGGCGGGGGTGCCGATCATGATTTCATGGGCAGCCACCCGGCCGGTGCCGTCCTTGGTCTTCAGCAGGGTCTGGGAAATAACGGCCCGCAGGGATTCGGACAACATGGCCCGGATCATTTCCTTTTCAGCAGCGGGGAACACGTCAATCACCCGGTCGATGGTCTTGGCGGCAGACGAGGTGTGCAGGGTGCCGAACACCAAGTGACCCGTTTCGGCCGCAGTCATGGCCAGACGGATGGTTTCCAGGTCGCGCATTTCGCCCACCAGAATCACGTCCGGATCTTCCCGCAGGGCAGAACGCAGGGCGTTGTTGAAGGACAGGGTATGGGGACCCACTTCCCGCTGGTTGATCAGACACTTCTTGGGTTCGTGCACGAATTCGATAGGGTCTTCCACCGTGAGTATGTGGCCGAAATCGTTTTCGTTGATGTGGTTCACCATGGCCGCCAGGGTGGTGGACTTACCGGAGCCGGTAGGCCCGGTCACCAGCACGATGCCTCGGGGGTATTCGGAAATTTCCTTGAAAATCTTGGGGGCATTCAGATCTTCCAGGGTCAGCACCTTGGAGGGAATGGTCCGGAACACGGCGCCGGCACCCCGGTGCTGCACAAAGGCATTGACCCGGAAACGGGCCAGATTGGGAATTTCGAAGGAGAAGTCACATTCCAGGGTTTCTTCATAAACCTTGCGCTGCCCGTCGTTCATGATGTCGTACACCATGGAGTGCACATCCTTGTGTTCCATGGGGGGCAGGTTGATCTTGCGCACATCCCCATGCACCCGAATCATGGGAGGCAGGCCGGCGGAAAGGTGCAAGTCGGAGGCCTTGTTCTTGACGCTGAAGGCCAGCAGTTCAGTGATATCCATTTGAGGTCCTGAAATCGTCCTGGAAGGGAATGGGCGCTATACTGCTAGGCCCGCGTAATTCCAGTCGATTATGAGCGTAATACCTGCCAACCTGCAAGCCGTACACCAGGCCATAGAGCAGGCTGCACGGCAGGCCGGACGCAATTCCAAGGACATTTCCCTGCTGGCTGTGAGCAAGACCAAGCCTGCGGAAGACGTGCTGGAAGCGGCCCTGGCCGGACAACGGGAATTCGGGGAAAACTACGTGCAGGAGGGCATCGACAAGATCGCCACCCTGCAGCAGCTGCTCCCGGCAGGGCACCCGCCCCTGATCTGGCACTTCATCGGCCCCCTGCAAAGCAACAAGACCCGGCCCGTAGCCGAACACTTCGACTGGGTCCATTCCATCGAACGCCTGAAGATTGCCCAGCGCCTGTCCGAGCAGCGCCCGGAACACCTGGCCCCCCTGCAGGTCTGCGTGCAGGTCAATGTTTCCGGCGAGGCCAGCAAGAGCGGCTGCGCCCCGGAAGAGGCCGAAGCCCTGT
>QKDJ01000099.1 GCA_003252145.1 Azovibrio restrictus | reverse complement strand
CGAGACAATACTGCTCTTCCTGAAAAGGCACATCGGCCAGCGCAGTGTCCAGCAGCTTTTCCCCTTCCTCCCACTCACCCTGGTCCAACAGGGCGCGTACAACGATCCAACGGCAAGTCATGATGCGACCGGGAATGGCCTGCTTGAGCAAAGCCGCTGCCCCGAACGACTGCCCCTTGTCGGTCATGGCACCACCTCTGGCCAGTGCCCCGAGCAGGAACAGGTTGTTAATTCGCTCCCAGAGGGGAAAACGGTATTGGCGTGCCAGAACCAGGGCCTCGCCTGCCAGGGTAGCCACCTGCGCACCGTCACCCCGGAACCAATGGAGGCCGACAGCGAAAGAGAGCGCAAAGCACAAGCTATGGACGCGCCGCCCCTTGCGAGCCACTGCTACGGCTTCTGCTGCCATGGCGCAGGCCCCGGCTTCGTCGCCCCTGAACCAAAGGCTCCAGCAGAGATTGGCTCGACAGGTCACAGCCAGATCGTCCACGCTGTAACGTAAACGTTCCTGGAGTGGCACCTGGGCTGCCAGGGCAATGCCCTTTCGCTGCCAATCCTCCGCAGCAACAAAGTCGCCCCGCCAAAGCAGGGTATTGCCGAAAGCAAAACAGACCATCAGCCGCTCCGCATCGGTTTGCGCCAAGGTATCCAGGCGCTGGGCAATGTTGAGCCCGTCGTCTCGGCCGAAAGAACTGCTCCCCATGTAACACCCACACAGGGCCGAAAAGAGCAGGCTGGAATCAGGAGGCGAAGAGGCTTCGATCTCGGCGACCATATCCAGAAATAGCTGATAGGTAAGCGGCGAGCCATAACCTTCGGCCTGCTGGGCCGCATAACCCAGGCGCATGCGTACCAGACGCATTCGTGCCGCATCCGGGCTGGCGCCCGAAGATTGCAGCAGTTCCAGGGCCTGTCGAAAGTTATGCATGGCATCCGCAGCAAACTCCCGGGCCATTTCGGCATCCCCCGACTTGATCCACCAATCCACTGCATCATCCGTACAACCGGCGGCTGCCAAATGCCTGGCAATTTCGACAGGTGCTGCACCAAGCTCCGCCATGAATAGACGGGCCACCCTCTCATGCAAGGACTTACGTCGGGAGACGGGTACGCTTTCGTAAGCGGCATCACGGATCAAAGCATGCCGGAAGGCACAAGCCTCTGCTGACAGGGTTTCCACGAGCCGCCGACCTGCTGCCCGGGCCAAAGCCCCGGGTAGGTCTGCCTCGGGCAGCAGAGCTGCCAGGTGCCGACGTTCAAAGCGTTGCCCAAGCACAGCGGCCCCGTGCAATACCCGCTTGTGCTCCCCCAGTCGATCCATTTCCCCTTGCAGAGCCTCCGTAATCGAAAGCTGGTAATGCTGGCCTTCACGCCGGCTCTTAACCTGGCATTCGATGAACAGGGGGATGCCCGCGCAGGCCGCGACTATCTCCGCCCGTTCCGTGTCACTCAATTGCTGCTCCGGATCATGGGCGGCCACCAGAACCAGGGCCTCAGCTTCGACCAGAGGTTCCAAGTCAAATATCCGGGTATGGGCCTCCGGGTAGTCCAGAGGGATTTCCGGGCGGGTGGTGAGCACCATCAGCAACTTCTGCTGGCCCAGATCCTGGGCTAGCAAGCCCAGCAACTCCCGAGTCGCCAAATCGGACCAATGCAGGTCATCAATCAGCAATAACAGGGGAGCGACCTCGGTCTCCGCCTGCAATAGAGCAATCAGGCGGGCAAAGACTTCACTTTTGGAAGCATCCTCAATCGCACCATCTTCCGACGAGGGCAGCATGATCTCGCCAATGTCCGCCAGAACGGCAGCCAGGGGCTTATGCTGGTGCTCAAGGGAACACTGAATTCGACATACTTTCATTCCCATGGCCGTTACCCGGGCACTCAGCTCTCCTGCCAGCCGGGTCTTGCCCATCCCTGCCGGGGCACGCAGAACAGCAATGGAGGGTTTGCCGATACAGGCATCCTGCCAGCAGGCAAGCAGTTGCTCCAGTTCATCTCGTCGGCCAGCCAGGTCTACTTGCCCAAAGTCCAGGGGACTCTTTGCCCCCTTCAGGCGAAAGAGCGGGTAGGAGCGATCCATACCGTGGAACATCCAATCCCCCGCAGCTTCAAAACTGAACCACTCTTGAGCATGCTGCGCTACCGCCTCACTGGCCAGAATTTCACCTGGCTGCGCAGCCCATCCGATCAGCTTGGCAAGATCGGGAATTTCTCCAGCCAGGTGTGGGCCACCAGGCGTCGGGCGCACCAGAACCCGCCCTGCACTGAGACCCATGCGCGGCAAATGTACTGCTGTGCAGGTCCCACTAGACAGTAGATCTTGAGCCACCAGCACCGCCCTCTGGCTTGCCCGCTCGGCACTCCCCTCCAAGCCAAACACGGCTAGCAGTCCTCGGCCAATACCCGAAACCACCTTACCACCACGTCGTTCCACAGCGGCATACATGGATTCTGAGAAAAGACTCTCAAGCTCGTCATCCTGGAGAGCATCGCAAGTGCAGTACAGAGCTGTCAGCTGGCGTAATTCCGCCACACCCGTATCGTGCAGGCTAGCCCTACGAGTATCGAGATGTCGGGAAATGTCATCCTGTAAGGCCAAGAGGTCTGGCCCAGGCGACAGGCCCATCTCTGTTTCCAGACGCTGACGCAAGTCAGCAAACACCTCCAAAGCCCCCCGGGCATCGCCAAACTCACTCAGTAAGGTCATTAAGCGCTGGTGATGCCCTTCATTGAAGGGGCTCAAACTCACCA
>QKDJ01000310.1 GCA_003252145.1 Azovibrio restrictus | reverse complement strand
CCGAACAATTCAATGGCCAACACCTCTTGAGCGTCGGGTTCTGGCACCCAGTAGCGAGCCAGCAGGAAGGGGCTGACCAGCAAGGCATGCAGGGCCAGGGACACCAGGAAGCTCCGGGACAGGGTGAAACCTGAACCGGACGCAGCCTGCGCGCCACCTGTGCTCCACAGGGGAACCGGACTGGCCTGGGCCAGGGTTGTCATGGGGCGCTCCCCATTTCCGTCTGCACCGCCACCTTGGCAAACCCCAGCTGCTTCAGCACATCAGCCACATCCACAAAGCGTTGCAAACGGACTTCCTTGTCGGCCCGCAGGACAAAAGCCGTCTGCTTGTCCAAAGGTGCGATCTCGGCTTTCAGGGCTTCCGGAGTCAGGGCCTTGCCCTCCAGATAAATCTGCCCCTGGGCATCAATCTCGATGGCCTTGTGCTTTTCCTTGTCCGGTACGCTGCTGCTGGCCTGAGGCAGATTCACGGGAATCTTGCCGCTGGCAATGAAGCTGGAGGTCGTCAGCACGATGGTCAGCAACACCAACATGATGTCGATGAACGGAATCATGTTCATGTTTTCGAAGGGCTTATCGTCCATCTGCCACCCCTCGGGCGATCTCCCATTCGAGCATCATCACCTTCACCTTGCGCAGCAGGGTGTTGTAGAGCACCACGGCCACCAGGGCCACGGTCAGACCCACAGCCGTAGCCTTCAAGGCCAGGGCCAGGCCGGTCATGATCTTGGAGGCGTCGATATTGGCATCCTGCCCCATGTGGTAGAAGGTCAGCATGATGCCGAACACGGTGCCCAGGAGCCCCAGGTAAGGGGCATTACTGGCCACAGAGGCGATCACGAACAGTTTGCGCGTCAGCATCAGCTCCAGGCTCTTGGCGTCCTTGATCCCGTTGAGATCAAGGCCCCGGTAGAACATCCAGCGCTCCAGCCCGATAGCCACCACCACAATGCTGAGCACCACCAACAGGCCGATCACCCCATAGTCGATCGCCCCGGAAAGCCATTCCATATTCATTGCATCATCCTTTCTTGTTCAAAGAAGCTTTAAAACGTCAAACCGGCCTGGAGCAGGAAGCGGGTCCGGTCATCCTTGGTCACGGAATCCGGCCAGCTGTCGATGGCCTGAGCCACCCGGGCCAGGGCAAACCAGCCTTTGTAGGTGGCGGCGTAGCTCAAACCCGCATCCGATAGCTGCACCCCATTGGTGGTGGTGTAGCTGGCGTTCTGCAGGTGAATACGGCCGGTGTTGTAGAACACCCCCAGGGCATGCTCCACGCCCGCCACGCTAGGCAGGGCATAGCGCAGACTCATGTTGAACAGGTAGCCGTTATCGCCGCTGACGGCCTGCTCGTAGGCCATAACGCCACGGGTACCGGAAATCATCAGTTGTTCGCTGGAATCCAGGTTGCGGTTCAGGGACTTCTGCACCTCCAGGCTGCTCATGGCGGAGAGCTTCTCCGTAATGCCGACTCGCGCCATTACGGACACATTGGCCTTGCTGAACTCACCCACCGTATTGGCCCCGGACTGGTTCTGGGTCCGGTCGCTGTCATTGGGAATATCCAGACGACCATGGGTCAGCCCACCGGTGATATTCAGATAGGAATCCAGCCCCAGCCAGTTGTCGTAACGGTCAAAGGTCAGACCCAGGGTCGCCACCTTGGAGCTTTTGCGGGTATCGGAATCCACCGCCCGCAGCTCATCCCGCATGTGCCGGCTGGCCAGGGTCAGCGTGGCCGTCAGGTTCTGGTAACGGGAACGCTGGATGGGATAGCTCATATTGGCTTCCAGGGAATCCGCCCGACCCACCGCATCCAGGGACGAATAAATATCGCCCAGCTCATAAGTGGTGCGGGAAAAAGCCACGCCCCCGCGCAAGCCATCGCTCCCCAAAGGCAGGGAATAGCCCAGTCTCCCGTTCAGCAGACCGCCTCCTTCGGCACCCATGCCGGAAAACGAAATCTGGTCCCCCAGGGCGAAAGGCGAATTCCAGTCGGCAGCCACACTCAGGCGGTTCTCGCCCGTATAGCGGGAACCGAAGTTGTCCCCCATCACGTAACCGCCAAAGCGCTTGCCGGGCGCCACCTCCACATCAAAATCGGAAGCCCCCTGGGCTGTACCTGGAGCAATGGTCAGCTTGGGCAAACTGGCTCCGGGCACATCCCCCACCAGCAACATGGCCCGCTCCAGATCGTCCCGATGCACCGCATTCCCCTGACCCAGCCGGGAAAAATAGCCTTCAATCCGGGCATCATTGACCAGAGAACTATTGCGTACCGACACCTTGCCGTACTGCCCCACCAGGACGCGAATGGTCAAAGTCCCTGTGCTGGCATCCTGACGCGGCACATAGGCACGAGCCACCAGATAGCCCCGAGAGCGATACAAAGCCGTCACGCGCTCAGCCGCCGCCTCGATATCCGCCATGGACAGAGCCTTGCCCTTGAAGGACTCCACCGCCGCCTGCAGTTCCTCTTCGGCAATGTAATCCGCCCCCTCGAACCGGAAGGTGTTGATCACCAAGGTCTGCCCGGCAGGCAAAGCCATGGGCTTGTCTTCCGGCTGAACGATGACGGGCTCCGGTGCCTTGCGGGGCGGAGGCGCCTGCAAGGGCTGGGTTTGCTGCAAAGCCTTGCCAGCATCGAAATTAGGGATGGATTGAGCAAATACGCTGAAACCAATGCACAGCAAAATATGCGCAACGACAGTGCGAAGAAATATTTTAGACATGGATTTTTTTGAAATTACAGAAAACATCCC
>QKDJ01000250.1 GCA_003252145.1 Azovibrio restrictus | reverse complement strand
GGTCAGGCCCTGGCCCAGAAGGGTGAAGGCGATGACGAAGAAGGTGATGAAAATCACCAGATCCCGGCCTGGGAAGGGTTGTCCGTCGGGCAGGGTGAGGGGCAGGGCGAGGGCGGCAGCCAGGGAGACAATGCCACGCATGCCGCACCAACTGATGATGGCCAGTTCCCGGGGGCAGGGGGGCTTGCCTTGTTCGTGCAGTTGGCCTGCCACGCTGCGAGGCAGGAAGGAGGCAGGGAAGATCCAGGCAAAGCGCACAGCAATGGCCACCAGGCTGATGATCAGCCCCTGGAACAGCAGGGTGCTCAGGGGAATGCCGCCCAGATTGTTCATCACGTCGGACATCTGGATGCCGATGAGGATGAAGATCAGGCTGTTGAGCAGGAAGACCAGGATGTTCCACATGGGCCGGGCCATGATGCGCATTTCTGCCGAGACGATTTCCGGGGCGTAGCGGCCCCGCACCAGGCCGGCGGCCACGGCGGCCAGCACCCCGGACACATGAATGGATTCGGCGGCGATATAGGTGGCGTAGGGAATGGTCAGCACCGTGATGACCTCAATGAAGGGGTCGCCCAGACGTTTGTGGATGGCGATGAAGACAAAGGCCAGGGCCATGCCCACGGCGATGCCCCCCAGGGACACCAGGGCAAATTGGCCGCTGGCTTCCGTGAAGGAGAAACTGCCCGTGAGCACCGCAGCCACAGCCAGTTTGTAGACCACCAGGCCGGAGGCGTCATTGACCAGACTTTCCCCTTCCAGAATGGTGACGATGCGCCGGGGGATGTTGAGTCGGGATAGAACAGCTGTGGCGGCCACCGCATCCGGGGGAGAAACGATGGCCCCCAGCACGAAGGCCACGGCCCAGGGAATGCCTGGCACCAGGGCCTTGAGGGCGGCCCCCACGGCCAGGGTGGTTACCAGCACCAGGCCGATGGCCAGCAGGCTGATGGGCCGGATATTGGCCTTGAAGTCATTCCAGGAGGTGAGCAGGGCGGCCTGGTAGAGGATGGGGGGCAGCACCACCACCAGGATCAACTGGGGATCGAAGGGCATCTGGGGCAGGTGTGGCAGCAGGCCCAGCAGGGTGCCTCCAACAACCAGGGCTACAGGAAAGGGCAACTGGAACTGCCGGGCCAGCCAACCCAGACCTACGGCGCAGATGAGAAAGAGCAGCAGGAGTTCGATCAGCAGCATGGGGCACCCGCGATGTCGGTGAGGAGCAAAAAACAGGCGGCAGTATATCCACTTCCACCTGTTTCATGACATACGGGCAATTGCTTGTGCTTTAGTTTTTGTCCTTTGTACAGAATACGGGCCATACCCGTCTTGTACCTGCTATCAAGGCTTGTTCTTGAAGCAGGACTTCCGGGGAAACCTGTTGCTGGCCCTGAGGCAACTGACGGACCTGATCCAGTGCTTGAGGGGGTTCCAGATAGAAAACCAGAGGGTCATCGGGCGTAGCATCCTTGGCTTTGACCATGGAGTCGAAAGCGCCCCGTACCGTGAAATCCGGATTGGGGCCAAAGTAGGTGCTCAGGTGTAAGTGGGGATAACCGTTGGCTCCGTAATGGCCCCCCTGCGTGCCTGTGGCGCCTGAATAAGCAATGACTTGCCCGGCGCTAACCCGTTGTCCCACCTGCAGCTCCGGTGGCGTCACCAGATGCTGGTATTTTGCGAAGGTCCAGTAGGGTAGTCCCGTATCTTGCGGTGCCATACGCAACCAGAGGAAATTGCCTTCCATCTGTCCTCCTTTGCCAGCTGCGATGATTTCTCCACTCGCTAGAGCCAGCAGTGGAGTTCCTTCCTTGAGGCTCAGATCCATGCCGCCATGTAAGCCACCATTACGATCCATGGGTCGTCGGCTGCCGTCATAGCGGTAAGGGGAGGCAAAATTCGAAGCGATACCCGGGCACCTGACACCTTCGGGAAATGTCACGCTTAGGCCACTGCTGGAAATGTCCATATCCCGGGTTTCACGCTGGACCATGCCTTGTGGTTCTCCATTAACTCCTGAGGAAAACCCGCCTTTACGCATGCCTCCCATCTGAGCCATGGCCTGGGAACAAAGTAACAGGCAAAGTGAGAGAACCTGGATGCGTCTTTTGTACACGGTCATATCCTTGGGTGTTGCAGGGTTTTTCATTCAGCTGAACTCAGCCAAATGTAGCCTAACTCAGCGTATGAGCAATAACTCTCCTTGACGACACACGGGCATGGGAAAGTCGAAACAATTCATCTGGCAGGCCAGGTCCAGGTCGGCCCGGGGCAGATTGGGCCAGGTGCCGGAGGCGAAGCGGCGCCCGAAATCAGACTGGCGTACCCGTTGCACGTAGGGCTCCGGGTCCGGGATTTCACCCTGGAGCAGGGCTTCCATGTAATCGGCACAGGCCTCATCCTCGTCTCCGTCCCTATCCACCCATTCGCCGGTAATGACGAAGCACACTTCCCGGGCATCGGTCTGGCGTATGGCTTCCACTGTGGCCCGGGCGCAGACCAGGCTGGCGGCGTAGAGATGCTTGGCGGGCAGGAACCGTTGCAGGCCTCGTACGCCGGCTGCGGTGCTCATGACCACCGGACGGCCGGAGACCGGGGCGTCCATAAGGGCAGAGGGGGAGTTACCGTAGTCAAAACCGGGGGCTGGGTCGCCACTGCCGATGGCACCTATGGACAGGGCATCCGGCAGCCGGTTGGCCAGGGTAATGGCGGCACCGATGCTTTCCACCGGATAGACGGCTGTGGCGCCCCGGGCCAGGACCACGGCAGCCGTGGTGAAGGAGCGGAGTACGT
>QKDJ01000143.1 GCA_003252145.1 Azovibrio restrictus | reverse complement strand
ATGATGGCGGGCCACAAGTTGCCAGTTGCTCGGTAGAGCCAGGCGTAAGCCAGGCCCGCGACGATGCCGGCAAACCAAAGTGTGTGTTCGACGCCAAAGATCAGGCTGGACATAAGCATGGCGCGCAGGCTGACAGCCAAGGGAGACACTGACTGGAATTCCTTGGAGTCGATCCAGCGCATCAGGAAGGAGCGCCAGAACAACTCTTCCATCAGCGGAACCACCAGGGCGGCCCCCAGAATTCGTATGGTGGCCAGGGGCCACTCAATTGCCCCTGAGGCATTGCGCGGGTCGTATCCCGTGCTGTCCCCCCCAAGATTCAGCCAACCCTGATCCAGGTTGACCCACAGGACAAATACCAGGATTCCCACCAGGGGGGCTGCCAGCCACATCCAAATAGGGTTTGCCTGGGCACCGCGTAATTCATCGTATTCCTTCCAGAAATACGCCAATAGACCACCAACTACCGCTGTTTTGACCGGGTACAGCCAGCGGGCGTCGGTCACGGTGACGCCAAGCAGCCCCAATAATTCTTCAAGAAGAAGAAAACCGATGAAGACCGCGAAAGGCAGGATGCGGACAAAGGCTGGACGGTGGGCAGTCATGAACATTGCGAGTTCTCGGTAGGAGATACCCGGTCTCGGGGATGGCAATTTGGTAGCAACATTAACCATCGTCACGCTTGCTCAAGTCTTGCATGGCCCTATTTGAGCCCTTGAAGGCCTTTGCCGATGGCTTCCTGCTCGGAAGTCACCACGGGTTCAGCGGCTGCAGGTTGGGTGGTTACCGGAGTGCTTTCAACGGCAGCGTAGTCTCCCTTGTAGTCAATGCGCGCGTTCTGCCGCAACTGCTTGAGTTTGGCCTCAGCCATTTCCCGTTTGTGAGTGTTGACCATGTAGCGCTCGATGAGCGGTTTTGCCTGCTCCAGGGTCAGGGGTTGGGATTGGTAATCGGCCACCGCCACCAGAGTGATGACGTTGTTCCCGATCAACGTCAGGGATTGCCCTTCTCTCAGGGCCTGAAGGCGAGGAACCAGTTCCAAGGGGAGTTGTTCAGCGGGCTTTACGCTTTGGTTCGTGCGTACGGGAATGCTCCGGGCTTTGAGCCACTCGGCTAGATCGGTGAGGTCCTTGGCTTCCGCAAGTTTCGCCTTGATTTCTTCGACGTTGGCCGGTGTCGTCTGGATGGCCAGTTCCCGTAGCCGATAGACCCGTCGATCACTGAACAGCGCTGGGTTCTTTTCGTAATAGGCCTTGATTTCATCGTCCGTGGGCGGCGTCATGGATTGGGTCAGTCGGTCCACATAGGCGGCGGCCAGGATTTGCAGTCGACCTTCCTCCAATGCCTGGGTCACTCGAGGATCCCGGTCCAATTTCTCTTCGATGGCTTGCTGAACGAGTAATTGTTTGTCCACCAAACCCTTGAGCACCTGATTCACCGCATCCTTGTTTTGGGCTGCGGCCGCATTGTTCAGGCGTGACAGCGCAAAGTTGATCTGGTGGACAGTGATTTCATCGCCGTTGACCTTGGCGGCTACTTGAGTGGCCTTGGTCGTTGATTTGTCGCTACATCCTATGAGAAGGAGCGACGTACTCATGGCGAGGATGACGAAACGCTGGGCTCGGGTGATTTTCATGTTTTCCTTAACGAAGAGTCTTGTCAGTGGCGAACAGAGGTAAGGGACGTTTGCCGTCCCCCATGGAAGATCACGAAGAATGTGTATAAAAGCCGGGCCGCTCCATGGGGCAATATGGATGCGCCGTCTTTGAGTTGTGCGTGCATAAACCATCCCTGTCTTCCTAATTATTTATTGCGTCCCTGAGCAGGCGGTCATGGAAAGCGGGGTGTGGAGCACCGCGCTACCGACAACTGGGATCACCTCAGCCTTGCAGTTTCTTAGAATATAGTGAAGCAATTATTAAGCCACGCCCCCGCTTTTCGCAACGGCTTTACATGGGGGCTGCATACCTTAGTCTCACCGTCGGCGTGGGTAAGTTCCCTTGGATGTGCAAAATAATATTTTTCGATCTAGGAAGGTGCGTGGCGATTGATAACGGTGCAGTTTTCAAGGTGGCTACATAGGCAAAGTGGCTTGCACAAGAGGCGGCTGGGATGACTTCTGTACGAAAACATCAAATTTTGTGAGTGGGTAGTGGGCGGGGCGGTGGCCCAATAAGTTACTGATTGGTAACATCATCAAGCTTGAGGATGGTTTGCAGCGCTTCACGTAGGTGGGTCTGATGACCGCACTCCATGGCCTCAATACGCATAGCAGGCATGTTGCTTGCTGAGCAAGACCATAGAATTCAAGACGGTCGGGAGAGGTCCCATGAAAAGAAAAGCTCAAATTGCCGCATTGATCTGTGGCGCTACTGTGAGTGCCATGGCCACGGCCATGGCACCTGTCACCCACACTTTCGAAGAGACCCTCAGGCCGGGGGATGCGTTTGCAGAGGTGTCGACGTACACAGCCGGTACGTACGTTGAAGATACCTGGAACTTCGAGTTGCTGGAGCCCATGGGGGTCGCAGGTGTACTCAGTGACCTTCAGGTGACGAATCTCTTGGGCATCTCAGGATTCACCGTCAATGTCTACGGGACGAACTTCACCGAAGCAAATGATCTCTTGGAGGTGTCATCCAGCTTGCCGAGCGGTGTGTATGCTTTCACGGTCGAGAGTACGGCACTGGGGAGCTGGGGCGGAAGTTATGCGTTGAGCGTTGGCACGGCACCAAATTCCGAGCCACATAACTGGGCCATTGTGTTGGTGGGACTCGGATTGTTGGGTTTGCG
>QKDJ01000060.1 GCA_003252145.1 Azovibrio restrictus | reverse complement strand
GAGCAGATCGAATTCCATAGCCGTCAGAGGGATCGGCTGGCCTTCCGCGTCCGTCAATGTGCGGGCCGCCAGATCCAGTTGGCAGTGCCCAAAGCGGAACAGCCCGGGTTCCGACGAGGGTCGGGCCGGTGCCTTTTCCGCCAGGCGGCGTAGAACACTTTTGACGCGGGCCAGGAGTTCCCTGGGCTCGAAGGGCTTGGGAATGTAGTCGTCCGCGCCCAATTCCAGGCCGATGATACGATCCACCACGTCCGCAGCAGTGGTGAGCATGATGACTCCCGTGCCGGGATGGTGTTCTCTGATCCATCGAGCCAGGGAAAGGCCATCCTCCCCGGGCATGCGGATATCCAGGATAGCCAGATCGGGGTTGCTGCTTTCGAAATGCTTCCTGGCGTCGGCGGCATTGCCTGCAGCGCGGACAGCATAGCCTTGGCCAACGAAATATTCCGTCAGAATATCCGTCAATTCGGGCTCATCGTCCACGACCAACAGGGTTCCGTTTTCCTCCATGGTTTGTCTTCCAAACACCGCCTTGGGGAGAAGTATGCCGCCAAGTGCATGGCGTTGGCAGCCAATTGAAACAATTGAAACAAACGGTGAAATCTGCTGATCTTGTCGAAGCACCAGGTGTCGTTGTTGGCCCGGCTAGGCGCTGTAAATTAAACCCAGGTGGCTCAAGTCGCTTATTGGTTTTCGATCTCAGGCTCCTATATTGCCATCCATTGGTCGTATACCCTCCCCACGGAGGGGGGAACGTCCACTGATATTCCCCAAAATCTGCTTGCAACAATACAAACGCTGGGTGGAGGTATTCCACTCAAGTGGACATGGCGGGAGGTACCGCTACTTGAAATTGATAGTGAAGCCATTCATGGCTGGGCCTGGGTATGGTGTTTCGGACTTGCTCTGAAAGCCACGATACGTGAATTAGTTCAGCCCTTAAATTGGCTTCTAGGTTCCCAGTCGGGTCCTATCAGGTTCAAGTGATATCCCTTTGGCCAGTCTTGTTGCAATTCTTGTCTCGATTTGGTGAATAGCCAAGTGTGGCAACAATAAGAATGAATCATGGGGAGAGATTGGTGAGTGAGCAGTCTACGACGCCAGGTACGGCCATCAGCTTGCCAAAAGGTGGCGGCGCGATACAAGGCATGGGGGAGACATTCCAGGCCAATCTATACAGTGGCTCTGCAAACTTTAGCGTGCCCATTGCATTATCCCCCGGGCGTAATGGATTCGGCCCAAAGCTTTCTCTGGCGTACAGCTCCGGCCATGGCAATGGGTTGTTTGGCCTGGGATGGCAGCTTTCATTGCCGCGCATCAGCCGTAAGACCGATAAGGGTTTGCCGCGTTATGACGCCTCAGATGTATTCCTGCTATCGGGGTCAGACGATCTGGTGCCATGCCTGAGAAAGGTGGTGGACCCGAAGTCTGGCGCAGTGGACTGGTTGCCTGAGACCCCTTTGCAGCGAGACGGTTACAGCGTCCATCTTTACCGCCCGCGCACTGAAGGTCTTTTTGCCCGCATAGAACGGTGGGTTCATGACACAACGGGCGAGACTCATTGGCGCACCTTATCCCGGGACAACATCACCAGCCTGTTTGGCAAGACAGCCGCCGCAAGACTGTCAGACCCAGAGCACCACCAACACATCTATGAGTGGCTCCTAGAGGAGACCTGGGATGCCTATGGCAACCACAGTCGGGTCGAGTATGCAGCCGACGACCCGACACTCCATGGCGTCGATGGCCTGCCTGAGATGTATGAACGTCATCGCAGGCCGACCCAGCGATACCCTCGACGGATCTACTACGGCAACCTTCCGTCACCTCTGGTGGACGCCCAAGGCAACCCACTCACTTATGAGGATGGTCAACAAATAGGACATTTGCGCGACGGCCGGCGCTACGCCTTCGAAGTCGTGTTCGACTATGGCGATTGGGCGTCCCTGCCAGCCGGGCCCCATCCTGAACCACCTGCTGTGGGACAAGTAGAATTCCTGGGGGCTTCGGCACCCATCCGTCCGGATCGCTTTTCCCACTTTCGATCGGGTTTCGACGTGCGCACTTTGCGCCGTTGCCAACGGGTGCTCATGTTCCATCACTTCGCCGAACTGGGTGGAGCCACATTGGTACGGTCCACCGACTTCAACTACACCTTGGATGATGCCAGCCAGCTTTCACTGCTGACTTCCGCCACCGTGACTGGCTATCTGCAGGGTGATCAGTCAGGTTTCAAAAGCGCCAGCATGCCGGCGGTCACCTTTGAATACACCGAGTTCAAACCTCATGATCAGCGCTTGCATACGTTGCAGGCTGAGGCCGGGCAACTACCTTCCAGAGGACTCAACGACGCCAGCATGACTGTAGTGGATTTGTATGGCGATGGCGTACCAGGGCTGTTGGACAGCACGGATGGGGAATTCCGCTATTGGCGTAACCTAGGTGAAGGCAGATTGGAGCGGCCCCGTACCCTGGATCATATTGCACCGGGCATAACACTGGGTCAGGCTGGGGTAGGCTTTGGCGACATGGCTGGCAATGGCATCGCCGATCTGATCGTCAATGATGGTCCCTTGCCTGGCTACTATGAGACCACGTTGGATGGTGGGTGGAAGCGGTTCACTCCGTTTTCTTCCGTGCCTGGATTTTTACCCAACGATGCCAACGTTCGTATGGTGGATCTGACCGGGGATGGTCGCGCAGATGCACTTATGACCCGGGATGGCCAGTTCCTGTGGTTTCCTTGCCTGGGCTCTGCCGGGTTTGGGCCTGGTCGAGCTGTCGCCCGCATCCATGAC
>QKDJ01000059.1 GCA_003252145.1 Azovibrio restrictus | reverse complement strand
CGAAGACCTGATCTGGCAAGACCCGATCCCGGCTGGTCGCAAGGATTACGACGTGGCTGCCGTGAAGGCCAAGATCGCGGCCGCCGGTCTTTCCATCGGCCACATGGTCAGTACCGCCTGGGACAGCGCCCGTACCTTCCGGGGTTCCGACTTCCGGGGTGGCGCCAACGGTGCCCGCATCTGTCTGGCCCCTCAGCGGGATTGGGAGGGCAATGAGCCTGCTCGCCTCGCCAAGGTTCTGCCGGTGTACGAAAAGATCGCCACCGAGACCGGTGTCAGCATGGCGGACGTGATCGTGCTGGCCGGCAACGTGGGGGTGGAACAGGCCATCAAGGCTGCTGGTTTCGACGTGGCCGTGCCCTTTGCACCGGGCCGGGGTGACGCGGTCCAGGCCATGACCGATCTGGAATCCTTCGAGGTGCTGGAACCCCTCCATGACGGCTACCGCAACTGGCAGAAGCAGGACTACCTGGTGCAGCCCGAGGAAATGCTCCTGGATCGTAGCCAGCTCATGGGGCTCACGGCCTGCGAAATGACCGTGCTGGTGGGCGGCATGCGGGTCCTGGGCACCAACTACGGGGGCTCGGCCCACGGGGTATTCACGGACCGGGTGGGTGCGCTGACGACGGACTTCTTCGTCAATCTCACCGACATGGCCTACAGCTGGAAGCCCACGGGCCGCAACAGCTACGCCATCGTGGATCGCCAAAGCGGGGCCACGAAATGGACGGCCACCCGTGTGGATCTGGTGTTCGGATCCAACTCCATCTTGCGGGCCTACGCAGAGCTGTACGCCCAGGACGACAACCGGGAAAAGTTCGTGCGGGACTTTGTGGCTGCCTGGACCAAGGTCATGAACGCAGACCGTTTTGATCTGAAGTGATGTAGTAGAACGTCCCGGCACTCCTGGTCTCGGGATGAAAAAAGGGCAGGCACCGGAAACGGCGCCTGCCCTTTATTTTTTGAGCGGGATCAGCGGTAGCGGTTGATGGCGTCCCGGGTTTCCAGAGCGGCCTGGCAGGCAGCAGCGGCGTAGTTTTCGTCCTTGCCGGCGTAGAGAATGGCCCGGGATGAGTTGATCATGAGGCCGGTACCGCCCAGGGTCTGGCCGGCCTTGACCGTGGCTTCGATGTCGCCGCCCTGGGCACCAATGCCGGGGACCAGCAGGGGCATGGTGCCGGTCAGCTCCCGTACCCGGGCGATTTCTGCCGGGAAGGTGGCGCCCACCACCAGGGCGCACTGACCCGTGGTGTTCCATTCGGTGGCCACCAGTCGGGCCACACGCTCGAACAATTTTTCACCGCCCACATCCAGGAACTGCAGATCGCTGCCCCCCGGGTTGGAGGTGCGGCAGAGCAGGATCACTCCCTTGTCCGGGTAGGCCAGGTAAGGCTCCACGGAGTCCCGGCCCATGTAGGGATTCACGGTGATGGCATCGGCCTTGAAGCGCTCGAAGGCTTCCACCGCGTACTGTTCGGCGGTGGAGCCGATATCACCGCGCTTGGCATCCAGTATCACGGGAATGCCCGGGTGCTTGGCGTGGATGTGGTCGATCAGGGCTTCCAGTTGATCCTCGGCGCGACGGGCGGCGAAGTAGGCAATCTGGGGCTTGAAGGAGCACACCAGGTCCCCTGTGGCATCCACGATTTCCCGGCAGAACTCGAAAATGGCATCGTCCCGCCCCTTCAGGTGAGCGGGGAATTTGGCCGGGTCCGGGTCCAGACCCACGCAGAGCAGGGAGTCATTGTTCTGCCAGGCGGCAGCCAGGGATTGCATGAAAGTCATGGTCAGTCTTCTTTCGCGAGAAATCGGGCAAAGGCGCCGGGCAGCAGACAGGTCTGCAGGCTGCGCTGGGTGAACAGGAAGCGGCCATCGCAGATGAAGCCCAGTTCCTGCCAGTTCACTTCCTTGTTGAGCATGAACACGGCCTGGATCAGATCTCGCCGGGACATGGACGGATTCCTGGGAAACAGGGCCAGGACGGAGCCGTCGAAATGGGGGCTGTCGTGCAGGAAAAAGGGTTCCTGACGGCGGGTCTTGCCATTCACGTAGATGCGGGGTCGTTCATTGACCGGGTGGGCTCGGCCCCATTGCCACCAGTTGGATTCGTCAAAGCGACGTACCCGCCGGGCCAGCAGGCGTTCCTTGTGAGGGTCCAGGTGGGGATGGCGCACGCCCCAGATCATGCGTCGGGTCTCCCCCGTGTCCACGGTCTTGGAACAGACAAAGTCCAGGTTGCCTTCCGGGTGCTGAAACAGGTCGTCGGCGCCAGAAACACCCCCCACCCGGACTTCGAAAAGTTCGGCAAAGGGCAGGGTGTAGTCAGCCCGTAGGAACATCAATTGACCGGCAACTTCGGTAAAGCGGCGGCCATCGTGCATGGTTCGATCCATACGCCCCTTCTCGAAGCGGAAGATGGCGCAGTTGGGTACGAAACTGCCAAAGATGCGGCTGTCCCCGGTTTCGTAATAATCGGTGATGCTCCCTTGGCTCCAGATCCAGCGATTGAGCTTTCGGGCTGCCGTGAGTTTGATGAACTCCCGAGGCACGATGAACACCAGTTCCCCACCGGGTTTTAGATGTTTGATGCTCTTTTCGATGAAGAACAGGAAGAGATTGCTGCGAGCATCGAACAGGTCCGACTTGAGGCGCTTGCGGGTGCGAGGGGCAATATCCTGAAAGCGCACATAAGGCGGGTTGCCGATGATGGTGTCGAACTGTTCCCGCAGGGGATAACTGAAAAAATCCCGGACTAGGGCGCCTTCCGGTGCCACCTGGGCATCCACCTCTATCCCGAT
>QKDJ01000343.1 GCA_003252145.1 Azovibrio restrictus | reverse complement strand
GTCCGGCCCCAGGTGAAAGTCGTAGCCCAGAAACACACCCGGGTGTCCCGGGTCCTTTTTGGCGATGGCCGGAGCCCGGGCCAGTGCGGCCTCCTGGAAGGCCGGTAAGGCCACTACCTGTTCGATGGCGGTAATGGTGTCGGCCATGAACTGCAAGGCATGGGCGCCCACGAAGACCACCGTGTCGGAAAACAGGTGGGGACGGGTTTCCCGCAGGCGGGAATAATCCAGCCCACCACCCGCCTCCAGGGCGGCCTGCAGCAGGCTGTGGTCGGTGGACAGGCAAACGCATTCACGGTTGAGCCGACTAGCAGCTTCGTGGCTGTTTCCGGGCAGGGTGGCAATCAGCTGGTCGAACACGGTTGAGGATTCCGGAAAAAGTCCAGCACCACGGCCAATTCCCGGGTGCGTTTCATGGGCGGCAGACTGCGCCAGACCCGTTTGCCATAGGGTTTGTTAAGCATGCGGGGATCGCAGATCATGAGTACGCCCCGATCCGATTCGGTGCGAATCAGGCGCCCTGCCCCCTGCTTCACATTGATGACGGCCCGGGGCAACTGGTATTCCATGAAGGCATTGCGCCCGGCCTTGTTCATTTCCTCGATACGGGCAGACAGAACCGGATCATCAGGCGGAGCAAAGGGCAGTTTGTCGATGACCACGAGGGACAGGGCCTCGCCTCGCACATCCACCCCTTCCCAGAAACTCTGGCTGCCCACGAGGATGCCATTGCCTGCCCGGCGAAAACGTTCCAGCAGTTCGTTTTTGCCACTCTCTCCTTGCAGGAAAAGGGGCATTTCCAGGCCCTTGTCCGTCAGGAATTCCTGCAGCAACTCATGGGTGCGACGCATGGCCTTGAGGCTGGTGCACAGGAAGAACACCCCACCGCCGCAAGCTTCCACCAGGGGCAAGGCGGCTTCCACCACCGCATCCGTATAACCCCAGGAGTTGGGCTCGGGCATGGCCTGGGGGGCGTAGAGAATGGCCTGCTGATCGTAATCGAAGGGGCTTTCCCAGAATCCGGTTTCCGCACTCCACAGCCCCAGTTCAGCCTGATAGTGCTGGAAACGCCCCTGCACGGCCAGGGTAGCGGAGGTGAAAACCCAAGCCCTTGGATGTCCCCCCATCTGCTTTTGAAAGATGTCGGCCACGGAAAGGGGCGTGGCATTGAGTTGCAGGGACTGGGTAAAGGCTTCGCCCCAGCGCACCATGCCCTCGCCACTACCTTCCTGCCAGGCGGCAAATCCCTGGCGCAGCTCAATGGCCCGCTGCCAGCACTTTTCCAGTCCCTCGGAACGTTGGGCCTGGGTTTCCAGAATGGCGGCCGTATTGCCCAGCATCTGCAGCAGATGTTCAAGCGCAGGTGGGAACTCGTGCCGATCCTCCAGCTGAGGTGCGGAGAAGCGGCCCGTATCCACACCTACGGAGAGGCGCAAATCCTTGGCGGCCCGTTCCAGGCCGGGCAGGATGTTTTGCAGATCCAGACAATCCCGAGCCGAGGCCAAGCCTTCCACCTTGATATCCCGGGCCAGATCAATGACCTGAGAGGTGGAAATGTTGTTGCCGAAGAACAGGGTCGCCACTTCGGGCAACTGGTGGGCTTCGTCGAAAATCACCGTATTGCAGGCGGGCAGCAGTTCGGCCATGCCCTCGTCCCGCAACATCACGTCAGCAAAAAAGAGGTGATGATTGACCACCACCAGATCCGCCTCCATGGCATCCCGCCGGGCGGCCAGCACGTGGCAATCCTTATGGTCGGGACATTCCTGGCCCAGGCAGTTGTCCCGGGTGGAAGTCACCGCATTCCAGACGGGGGAGTTTTCCGGCACATCTCCGCATTCCGATTTGTCCCCGGTGCGGGTGATTTTGAAGAAACGCTGAATCTTGGCCAGATGACTGACCTCTTCCCGGCTATGGAAACGCCCCTCCTCCACGGCCCGTCGCAGATAGTAATGGCACACATAGTTGGCCCGCCCCTTGAGCAGGGCCACCTGAACCGGCGCTTTCAGGGCATCCCGAACCAGGGGAAGATCCTTGTTGAAGAGCTGGTCCTGCAGGGTCTTGGTACCCGTGGAAATGATGACCTTACCCCCCGAGGAGAGGGCGGGAACCAGATAGGCAAAGGTTTTTCCCGTTCCGGTACCTGCTTCGGCAATGAAGGTCTGCTGGGTACGGATGGCTTCGGCAATTCGCTCCGCCATCTCCACTTGCTGCTGGCGCATGCGAAAGCCGGGAATGGCTTTGGCCAGCGGCCCTTCGGGAGAAAAAGCGGAAATCATGAAAAGCTGAATGTGACGCCAGAAAAAGGTTCGCGAATGTTATCAGAGGGCGTTCCAAACAGCTTGGAAAAGCGTGTCAGGAAAAGCCGTGCTGCGAAAACACCCCGCTGAAATGGCGTTCGCCGCGTTGCCATACTGCGGCAAACGCGGCGAACCTTAACGGAGCGCAGATCGGCTCCGAAGTGAAAATCAGAAGGACAGAACGCGCTGGTAGGTAGCGACGCCGCTCTGAGCCAGGGAAGGCGGCACATCCTGACGGGTCTGAGCCGTGTCGGACTGCTGGGCCTGAGTCTGTTGCTGGGTCTGCTCGGCCCGTTGATTATTGACCGCACTGAGACCGGGGTCTTCAGTGACATCCACAGGACTGGGCTCCACCCTGCTGGGCGTAGTAGCCGGTTGTGCGGACACGGTACCAATGCCGGTAGCCAGATCAGAAATACTGGCCGACGGCCCTGAAGTGCTGCTAGGTACGCTATCGGCCTGTGGTGCTGCAGCAGGCTCTACGGTCAGCCCCCCGGACGCCCCACTACTATCCCCACCAGTAATTGAAGCTACCGCACCCGCTTGCAAACTGGCGTTGCTCGTTTGAACCTGTTGAACAACATTGGCCGTTGCGGCCGGTGCTGCTTGGGCGGCAGGTTCATTGGCGGACTCGGGTGTGGGCTCAGTCTGTTCAACAGGTGCATTACGCGGGGTCAGCTCACTGGCCTCCAGTTGGCTGGCAGCAGCCTGGCGTTCCTGTGCTAGGCGGGATTGTGCTGCCTGACTCAGGCTGACACGCGTACTTGATTGAACCTCGTTGCCAGATGAGGAAGACCCACGGCCCTGCTCGGAGACAGCGCCACCCACCTCGCGCCGCTGATCCGTGCGCAAGGTGTCGCCCACTGTGTTGCTGTAGGCGCTAAGGGTGTTGAGACTGGCGGCTTCCATGATGTGACTTTCGGGTATTCAGGGGACTGACTCACCCCTATGGTAGTCCAAGCAGTTCAATTTGCAATAGCCAATAAAAAAGGCGGGTTTCCCCGCCTTTGATGGAACACCGGAAAACCAGTGATCAGAAGTGCAACGGACGCTTGTCGCAGGCCAAAGCTGCTTCGTGCATCACCTCGGACAGGGTCGGGTGAGCGTGGCAGATACGGGCCAGATCTTCGGAAGCACCACCGAATTCCATGGCGACAACAGCTTCGGCCACCATGTCGGAAGCACCGGCACCGATGATGTGCACACCCAGGATACGGTCGGTCTTGGCACAGGCCAGCATCTTCACGAAACCGTCGGGAGCACCCATACCCAGGGCACGGCCGTTGGCCAGGAAGGGGATCTTGCCAGCCTTGTAAGCCACACCCTCAGCCTTCAGCTGCTGCTCGGTCTTGCCTACCCAGGCCATTTCGGGAGCGGTGTAGATCACGTAGGGGATGGTGTCGAAATTGCAGTGACCGGCTTGACCGGCCATGATTTCGGCAACCATGACCGCTTCTTCCATAGCCTTGTGGGCCAGCATGGGACCACGCACCACGTCGCCGATAGCCCAGACGCCAGGCAGGTTGGTCTTGCAATGACCATCCACTTCCACCATGCCCCGCTCATCGATCTTGAGGCCCACGGCTTCGGCATTCAGACCGTCGGTATTGGGCACACGGCCCACGGAGACGATCAGGCGATCGGCATCCAGCTTGGTTTCCTTGCCATCCTTGTCGGCGTAGGCGATGGAAACCCCCTTCTTGGTGACCTTCACGTCGCCAATCTTGACGCCCATATTGATGGACAGACCTTGCTTGGTCAGAAGCTTCAGGGCTTCCTTGGCCAGGTCGGCATCAGCGGCAGCCAGGAAGTCGGGAGCGGCTTCCAGCACAGTGACTTCGGAACCCAGACGACGCCAGACGGAACCCATTTCCAGGCCGATGACGCCGGCACCGATGATGGCCAGCTTCTTGGGCACGGCATTGATGTCCAGGGCACCCACGTTATCGCAGACGATCTGGTTATCCACGGGAATGCTGGACAGGTGGCGGGCCTTGGAACCGGTGGCCACGATAACTTGCTTGGCCAGCACTTCTTCGCTACCGACCTTGACCTTCCACAGGTCGCCTTCCTTGCCCACGAAGGAACCATGACCATTCAGGGAGGTCACCTTGTTCTTCTTGAACAGGCCCTTGATACCGCTGGTCAGCTTGGTGACGATGTCGGTCTTGCGAGCAATCATCTTGGGCACGTCGATCTTGGGCGTACCCACGGTGATGCCTTGCTCGGCAAAGGCGTGACCGGCTTCCTCAAACAGGTGGGAGGTGTGCAGCAGGGCCTTGGAGGGGATACAGCCCACGTTCAGGCAGGTGCCGCCCAGACGGGGTTCCCCCTTGGGGTCGGCGTAGGGATTGGATTCACAACAGGCGGTGTTGAAACCCAGTTGGGCTGCACGAATAGCGGCCACGTAGCCGCCGGGGCCACCACCGATGACGAGGACGTCGAATTGTTTGGACATAGAGGTCTCCAGTATGTGAAAAAAGGGTGAGGCGAAGGCTTGTGACCCTCGCTCCCACCCTTTTCTTATTGCATCAGATTAAACACCCAGCAGCAGGCGGGCGGGATCTTCCAGGGCTTCCTTCATGGTCACCAGACCCAGGACGGCTTCGCGGCCGTCGATGATGCGGTGATCGTAGGACATGGCCAGGTAGTTGATGGGGCGCACCACCACTTGACCATTCTCGACCACAGCCCGGTCCTTCGTGGCATGAATGCCGAGGATCGCGGATTGGGGCGGGTTGATGATGGGGGTGGACAGCATGGAGCCGAACACGCCACCGTTGGAGATGGAGAAGGTACCGCCAGTCAGGTCTTCGATGGACAGCTTGCCGTCCTTGGCCTTCTGACCGAATTCACCGATCTTCTTCTCGATGTCGGCGATGGACATTTCGGAAGCGTTGCGCAGGATGGGCACCACCAGACCACGGGGGGAACCGACAGCGATACCGATGTCGATGTAGCCGTGATAAACGATGTCGTTGCCATCAACGGAAGCGTTCAGGATGGGGAACTTTTCCAGGGCGGCACAGGCGGCCTTGACGAAGAAGCCCATGAAACCCAGACGCACGCCGTGGGTCTTCTCGAACTTTTCGCCGTACTGCTTGCGCATGGCCATGATGGGGCCCATGTTCACTTCGTTGAAAGTGGTCAGGATGGCGTTTTCGTTCTTGGACTGGATCAGGCGCTCGGCGATACGGGCACGCAGGCGGCTCATGGGCACGCGCTCTTCTGCACGTTGACCCAGAGGAATGTTAGCCACAGGAGCAGCAGCCTTGGGAGCGGCAGCAACAGCGTCTTCCTTGGTCACACGACCACCACGGCCGGTACCGGACACGTCAGCAGCAGCGATACCCTTCTCGTCCAGGATCTTGCGGGCGGAGGGGCTGGCGGTGCCGGCGGGGGCAGCAGCAGCGGTAGCGGGGGCGGCGGCCGGAGCAGCAGCGGCAGCAGGAGCAGCCGCAGCAGCGGGGGCAGCACCGGCGGAAGCAGCAGCAGCGGTGTCGATCTTGGCGATCAGTTCGTCGGAAGCAACGGTATCACCGTCACCCTTGATGATTTCCACCAGCACGCCGGCATCGGGAGCGGGAACTTCGAGCACCACCTTGTCGGTTTCGATGTCGATCAGAATCTCGTCACGGGCAACGGCCTCGCCCACCTTCTTCTTCCAAGCGACCAGGGTACCCTCGGAAACGGATTCGGAGAGCTGCGGGACTTTGACTTCGATGATCATATTCACTCCTCGTATTTATTAGTATTCGATCTTGCCCATGGCGGACTCGATCAGGGCCTTGTGCTGCGCGTTGTGCTTGGCCAGATAGCCCACGGCCGGGGAAGCGGCAGCGGGACGGGAAACCAGCAACAGGTGTTGCTTGGGACCCACGGAGCGGGCCAGGTGCTGGCGGGATGCAAACCAGTACCAAGCGCCCTGGTTACGCGGTTCTTCCTGACACCAGACGATCTCAGTCGCCTTGGGATACTTGGCCATCTCAGCGGCAAAGGACTCTTCAGGGAAGGGATAGAGCTGCTCGATCCGCACGATGGCGATGTGATTCAGCTTCTGTTCGCGACGGGCAGCCAGCAGATCGTAGTAGACCTTGCCGGAACACAGCACCACGCGGGTCACCTTCTTGGCGTCGATGGCATCCACTTCACCAATCACGCGCTTGAACTCGCCATTGGCCAGTTCGTCCATGGTGGAAATGGCATCCTTGTGACGCAGCAGGGACTTGGGCGTCATCACCACCAGGGGCTTGCGCTGCTTGCGCACCGCTTGGCGACGCAGCAGGTGGTAGATCTGGGAAGGCGTGGTGGGCACGCAGACTTCCATGTTCATCTCGGCACAGGCCTGCATGTAGCGTTCCAGACGGGCGGAGGAGTGCTCGGGACCCTGACCTTCGTAGCCGTGAGGCAGCAGCATCACCAGACCACAACCACGACCCCACTTGGCTTCGCCGGAGGAAATGAACTGGTCAATCACCACCTGGGCGCCGTTGGCGAAGTCGCCGAACTGGGCTTCCCAAACCACCAGCTCGTTGGGTTCAGCCGTGGCATAACCATATTCAAAGGCCAGCACGCCCTCTTCCGACAGCACGGAGTCGTAGCACTGGAAGCGACCTTGCTTTTCCTGCAGATGAGCCAGGGGATGGAAGGTGCCTTCGGACCAGTGCTTGCGGTTTTGGTCGTGGAAAGCTGCATGACGGTGGAAAAAGGTGCCACGGCCCATGTCTTCACCAGACAAGCGCACACCGTAGCCTTCGGTCAGCAGGGTGGCGTAGGCCAGGTTTTCAGCCATACCCCAGTCGAAAGGTTGCTTGCCCTCGCCCATGGCAGCACGGTCTTCAACGATCTTCTTCACACGGCTGTGCAGGGCGAAGCCCTCAGGCATATCGGTCAGACGTTGGGACAGACGCTTCAGCTCCTTGGCGGGAACCTTGGTGTTGCAGGTCTCGATGTACTTCTTGGTCAGGTAGGGCTTCCAATCCTGAGCATGGGTCCGGCTATAGTCGGACAGCACGGGGTTGGAGAGCAGCTCGCCCTTGTCCAGATGTTCCCGGTACTCGGAGATCATCTGGTCGGGATCAGCAGCAGTCAGGGTACCTTCGGCCACCAGCTTGTCGGCGTAAACCTTGCGGGTGCCGGGGTGAGCCTTGACCTTGCCGTACATCAGGGGCTGGGTCACCATGGGCTCGTCCTGCTCGTTGTGGCCCAGCTTGCGGTAACAGAAGATGTCCAGGACCACATCCTTGCCGAATTCCTGGCGATAATCCACGGCTAGCTTGGTAGCCAGGGCCACGGCTTCCACATCGTCACCATTGACGTGGAAGATGGGGGCCTCGGCCATCTTGAAGATTTCGGTACAGTAGTAGCCGGAACGATAGTCGCGGGGATCGGAGGTGGTGAAGCCGATCTGGTTGTTCACCACGATGTGGATGGTGCCGCCTGTGCCGTAACCACGGGTCTGGGCAAAGTTCAGCATTTCCTGGTTCACACCCTGACCGGCCACGGCGGAGTCACCATGGATCAGCACGGGGATGATCTTCTTCTTGCCGTCGGGACCGTAGCGCAGCTGACGGGCATAGACGGAACCTTCCACCACGGGGTTGATGATTTCCAGGTGGGAGGGGTTGAAGGCCAGGGTCAGGTGCACCGGACCGCCGGGGGTGCCCACGTCGGAGGAGTAACCCATGTGGTACTTCACGTCACCAGCGGACAGGTCGGAGGCCTTCTTGCCTTCGAATTCGGCAAACAGCATGGAGGGCTTCTTGCCCAGAGTGTTCACCAGCACGTTCAGACGACCCCGGTGGGCCATGCCGATCACTACTTCCTGGACGCCATGGCAGCCGCCCACGCGGATCAGCTCGTCCATGGAGGCGATCAGGGATTCGCCGCCTTCCAGGGAGAACCGCTTCTGGCCCACATAACGGGTATGCAGGTAGCGTTCCAGGGTTTCAGCAGCAGTCACACGCTCCAGCAGGCGCTTCTTTTCTTCCTTGCTGTAGGTACCACGGGCGCGGTTGGGTTCCAGACGTTCCTGGATCCAGCGCTTTTCCTGGGTAGAGGTCAGATACATGTATTCCACGCCCACGGAACCACAGTAGGTTTCCTTGGCCGCTTCGAGAATCTTGCTCAGGGTGGCATGTTCGGTCCCCATGCGGAAAGAACCGGTATTGAAACTACGGTTCAGGTCGGCATTGGAGAGGTCATAGTGGGACAGTTCCAACTCGGGAACAGCCGGGTGCTCCAGACGCTTCAGGGGATCCAGTTCAGCCTTGCGGTTGCCCATGAAGCGGTAGGCATTGATCAGTTGCAGCACGGACACCTGCTTGCCGTCTTCGGCAGCTGCAGGAGCAGCGGTTTGACGGAAACCGCCTTGCTGGGCCTGGGCAGCAAAAGCAGCAATCACGGGAGCATGGGGCACATCCTTGGCCACATTGCCGGGCTGCTGGGCCAGCTTGTCAAAATAGGCACGCCACTCTTCCGGTACGGAAGCGGGGTCACCAAGATAGTTTTCGTACAGCTCTTCGACGAAAGGCGCATTGCCGCCGAAGAACAGGGTGGATTCGACTTTTTGCATCATCATCTCGTCCCCTTTTGGGATGGGTTCTCTGTTTTATCGAATTTGCCGGCTTGTGGCCGATTCAGATTGGAAAAAAGGCGGCGCAGGCGCCGCCTTTTTCAAGGTGCTCAGCGTTGGGCCAGCGGTACCACATCGCGCTTGGCGGCGCCGATGTACAGCTGACGGGGACGACCGATCTTGTATTCGGGATCGGTGATCATTTCTTCCCACTGAGTCATCCAGCCCACGGTACGAGCCAGGGCGAAGATACAGGTGAACATGGAGGTGGGGATACCCAGAGCCTTTTGCACGATGCCGGAGTAGAAGTCCACGTTGGGGTAGAGCTTCTTCTCGACGAAGTATTCGTCTTCCAGAGCGATCTTTTCCAGTTCCATGGCCAGCTTGAACAGGCGATCGTTTTCCAGACCCATTTCCTTCAGCACCTCGTTGCAGACCTTGCGCATCAGCTTGGCACGGGGGTCGAAGTTCTTGTAGACCCGGTGACCGAAGCCCATGAGCTTGAAGGAATCACTCTTGTCCTTGGCGCGAGCGATGTACTCGGGCACGCGGGACACGTCGCCGATTTCTTCCAGCATTTGCAGACAGGCTTCGTTGGCACCACCGTGGGCAGGACCCCACAGACAGGCGATACCAGCGGCGATACAGGCGAAGGGGTTGGCACCAGAAGAGCCAGCCAGACGCACGGTGGAGGTGGAAGCGTTCTGCTCGTGGTCGGCGTGCAGGGTGAAGATGATGTCCAGAGCGCGCACCAGCACGGGATTGGGCTTGTACTCCTCGCAGGGGGTACCGAACATCATGTGCATGAAGTTTTCGGTGTAGCCCAGATCGTTACGGGGATACATGAAAGGCATGCCGGTGTTGTACTTGTAAGCCATGGCCACGATGGTGGGCAGCTTGGCGATGATACGATTGAAGCTGATGGCGCGATGTTCGGCATCAGAGAAGTCCATGGCTTCATGGTAGAAGGCGGACAGGGCACCCACCACGCCGGTCATCACGGCCATGGGGTGAGCGTCACGACGGAAACCGTTGTAGAAACGGGTCAGTTGGTCGTGCACCATCGTGTGGTTCTTGATGGTGTTTTCGAAATCGGTCTTCTGGGTGGCATTGGGCAGCTCGCCATTGCGCAGCAGGTAAGCCACTTCCAGGAAGTTACAATTTTCAGCCAGTTGCTCGATGGGGTAGCCACGGTACAGCAGTTCACCCTTGTCACCGTCGATGAAGGTGACCTTGGACTTGCAGCTAGCGGTGGACAGGAAGCCGGAATCGTAGGTGAAGAGGCCGGTCTTGCCGCCCAGGGAACGAATGTCGATACAGTCGTTACCGTGGGTGGGGGTCATGATCGGAAAATCGACGGGAGCTTGCCCTTCGATGCTCAGAGTTGCCTTGCGTTCGGTCGTCATAATATCTTCCCTGTTCAGGTGATGAATTGCACTGCCAAAAAAACGGTACAGCTGCAGCCGCCAAGAATGGCAAGCCCCCTAGGATAGAGGGCTCACCTTACTCAGCTCTTACGCAGCATGGCCACGATCGGCGCCAGGCGAGCATCTTCGCACTCTGCCTGACCGCTGATCAGGTGCCACAATTCCAGATCTTCGTAATCTGCGAGCTCGGCGAACGCCTGTTGCTCGGCATCTGACAAGGTATCGAACTGTTCGTCCAAAAACCGAGTCAGGGCAATATCCACCTCGAGAAGACCGCGGCGGA
>QKDJ01000239.1 GCA_003252145.1 Azovibrio restrictus | reverse complement strand
AAGGGGCGATTGAAGGACGATGGGTATTTTCAGGAAAACCTCCTGCGACTGAAACCTCAACTGGATTACGACCAGCGCTTGGCCGATACCCTCAAGGGGCGGCCGGTGGTGCTGGGCTACTACTTCAATTCAGGGACAGGTGCTTCCGCCGGGGCTCTTCCTCCACCGGCCTTCCCCGTTGGCAGCTTTGCCGATATCCGGGAAGATCTTCTGCGCCGGGATAGTTATGGAGCCAATCTGCCAGAATTGCAGGCCGCTGCCGCTGGGGGTGGCCACTTCAATCCCCTGGTGGATTTTGACGGGGTGACCCGCCGAGTCCCCTTGCTCATCGAATACCAGGGTGCCTATTACGAGGCACTCTCCTTGGCCGTGTTGCGCAGTTATTTCGGAGGGGCTACGGCACTACAGCCCGGAATCCCCGATCCGGCCTCCGGCATGGAGTGGCTGGATTTGTTGGCCGGACAGCAGGTTTTCCGTATTCCAGTGGATGCCCAGGCGGCGGCGTTGGTGCCCTATCGGGGGCCCGAGAAAAGTTTTCCCTATGTCTCGGCTACCGACGTTTTGCATGGACAGGTGGATAAGTCTCGGGTGCAGGGGCGCATCGTGCTGGTGGGGACGTCAGCTCCGGGTCTGCTGGACTTGCGTTCCACCCCCGTGGGCGGGGCTTACCCTGGGGTGGAGGTCCATGCCAATCTGATTGCAGGCATCATGGATCAGACGGCATTGGATAAACCTACCTACACCATCGTTACGGACACCCTGCTGATCTTGCTGATGGGCGGGATTCTGACCTTGTCGTTGCCCCGCCTGTCACCAATTCAGACCACCTGGATGACCTGGGGAGCCTTGCTGGTCATTCTGGGGATCAATTTTCTATCGTGGACCTGGGGGGGAGTCGTGTTGCCCTTGGCGTCCGGGATTTCCATTGTGCTCATGTTGTTCGTATTCAACGTGGCCTGGGGCTTCTTTGTGGAAGCTCGCAGCAAGCGCCAGTTCACCGAGCTGTTCGGTCAGTATGTGCCGCCGGAGTTGGTGGACGAAATGGCCAGGAATCCTGAGGAATACAGCATGGAAGGCCGCACGGCGGAATTGACTGTGTTGTTTTCCGATGTGCGCAACTTCACGACCCTGTCAGAAGGAATGAGCCCTCGAGATTTGACCGCCTTGATGAACGAGTATCTGGGCGCCATGACTCAAGTGATTCGCCGGCATCGGGGTACCCTGGATAAATACATCGGGGATGCCATCATGGCCTTCTGGGGGGCACCCGTGGCAGACGAGGAACATGCCCAAAGGGCGGTGCAAGCCGCCCTGGAAATGCAGGAGGCCCTGGAGCAGTTGAATCAGCGCTTCGAAGCCAAAGGCTGGCCCCGTCTGGCCATTGGTATCGGTATCAACAGCGGCCCCATGACCGTAGGGGATATGGGCTCTCCTGTGCGCAAGGCCTATACCGTCATGGGGGACGCGGTGAATCTGGGCTCGCGTCTAGAAGGGCTGACCAAGGCCTACGGGGTTGGCATCATTGTGGGCGATGGCACACGGAAGTTGCTGGCCCAGATGCCTTTCCGGGAGCTGGATAGGGTTAGGGTCAAGGGCAAGGATATTAGTGTAGCCATTCATGAGCCACTGAACACCTTGGTGCTTGTGGGTGAAAAACATTTGGCGCTGTGGCAACAAGCCCTGCGCTACTACCGGGAACAGGCCTGGGATCAGGCTGAGTTGCAATGGCTCAATCTGGAGCAGGAGGCTCCGGAATACCAGCATCTATGTGCGCTTTACCGGGAGCGCGTGGCTTACTTCCGCCAACATCCCCCTGGAGACGAGTGGGATGGGGCGTTCACCTTCCAGAGTAAATAAAAACGATGAAATTGCGGATTCTGGGTTGTAGCGGGGGCATTGGGGGACGACATCTACGGACCACGGCCATGCTTCTGGATCATGATGTCCTGGTGGATGCCGGAACCGGTGTCATGGATCTTTCCATTGCCGAACTGGCCGCCATTGATCACCTTTTCCTTACCCATACCCACCTGGATCACATCGCAGCCCTGCCTCTGATGCTCGATAGCGTGGGTGACATGCGGACCCGTCCCCTGGTGGTGCACGCTTCAGAAGCGGCCCTTACCATCCTGCGCAATCATGTCTTCAACTGGGCCGTGTGGCCTGATTTTTCCGAAATTCCCAGCCTGGAAAAACCATTTCTGCAATTGGAGATTTTTGAGCAGGGCCAGGTTTTTGATCTGGGTGCCGGACGCACTATCACAGCCTTACCCGCCGATCATACGGTTCCTGCCGTGGGTTACCTGTTGAATTCGGGGCGGGGAACTCTGGCTTTCACCGGCGATACGGGGCCATGTCCCCAACTCTGGGATGTGCTGAACGGGCGCGCTGATCTAAAAGCCTTGATCATCGAATGTGCATTCTCCAACCGTGAAGAGCGCCTGGCTCAACTTTCCCGGCATCTGTGCCCCAGCATGTTGGCCAATGAGCTGATGCAGTTTAGTCATGCGGACCGCTGCGACATCTATGTCACTCACCTGAAGCCGGGTCAGATCGAACTGACCATGGAGGAAATAGAGCATTGTATGGGGGACTTCAGGTTGCAGATGTTGCAAACCAATCAGGTGATCGAGTTCTGACATGATCGACTGTGGCCTGCCTGGGCGGATGGCCCGCCTGCAACCCATGGCAAGTCTTGGAGCGTCCCAATTGCGGGAACTCCAGGTCCATTGTCATCAGGAAACCTGGTCTCTGGGAACCCGGCGTCCCTTGCAATGGAATGAAAGCAACCTGCTCTACATT
>QKDJ01000198.1 GCA_003252145.1 Azovibrio restrictus | reverse complement strand
GCCGTCAGAGCGCTATAGAACTTCTTGGTTGCAGCCAGCCGTTCCTCCATAACCGCCTGATGGGCCTTGGAGAAGGTGAGCATCTGCTCCATACGCTCTGGCGCGGTCATCTTGCCCATGGCTTCCCGATCCGGGTGCTTCATATTCTTGGGACCACTATTTTCGGTAAAGGTTTTCCAGGCACCCTCCTGAGCAGTCGTCAGCTTCAGATCCTTGTGCAGTTGTTCCAAGCGTGCCTGATGGCGCTCTTCCATGCGCTTCTGCACGCTCTCGGCACGGGTGCCGTCTGCGCCCCCACAATCGCCACGGTAAGCGAAGGCAGAGCCTGCGCCCAGGGTCACACCAGCAGCCAGCAGGGCGGTAACGATGATTTTACGAGTCCGGGTCATGATCTTTCTCCTTTGAACTTTTGTCTTCTTGACGGACTCCATTAAAGGATAGCGATGTAAGCGTTGTATTGCTGCATGGCCCCCCTTTGTTTCCTTTTGTAATTGCACTGACAGGAGATCAGCCATGGAAGAAGAAGATCTTTATCCCTGCGTTGGCATCTGCACACCGGACCCGGACTCGGGCTATTGCCTGGGCTGCGGGCGCCCTCCTATCGAAACGCCGGAAATCATTCGCGAGGAGCCACCACCGGCCGCCTGTGCCGAAAACGACAAGACCGGCACCTCGGTGCCGGCCTCGTAAGTTGGTATTGAGGGCTGACTCAAGCCTCGAAAAAGAATTTCTCCGCGCCAAAGGCTGGCCGTAACTGATCAAACCAGGTGGCTTCCGGATCAAACCGGGCAAAGAAAGGCTGCTGCACCCACTCGGGATTGCGGGCCTGGATGAAACGCAGGACGAACACATCCTCCCCTGCCACCTGGGTCACCCCCTGAATTTCCACCTTGCCTGGGCTTGCACTCATGCTCGGCCCCCGGGCCGTACGCCCCAGACCGGACACCTGCTGCACCGCCTGCCGATAAATTTCCCAGGCCTTTACCAGAGGCACTTCGAAATAGTTGCGGGACCCCGTATCCCGTTCCACAAACATGTAATAGGGCACCAGGCCCAGATGCACCTGGGTATTCCACATGCGACTCCAGATCTGGGGATCATCATTGATGTGGGCAATCAGGGGGCCCTGGCAACGAATCTGGACACCGGTATCCCGCAGGCGCCGGATGGCTTCCCGGACGGCTGGCGTTTCCAGCTCCCGCCAGTGATTGAAGTGAGCCATCAGGGCCACATGCTTGCCCCCCTGCTGCAGGCGCTCCAGCAGGCGCAGCAAGTCCTCCGCATCTTCGCCACCCAGGAAGCGGTGGGGCCAGAAGCTAAGAGCCTTGGTACCGATGCGCAGGGTCTGCACATGGTCGAACTCGGGAGCCAGCAGGGGTTCCAGATAGGCTGCCAGATGCTTGGTCTTCATCACCATGGGATCGCCGCCGGTCACCAGTAGATCAGTGACTTCCGGATGCTGACGCAGGTAATTGAGCAGGGCGGCCGATTCGCTGCTAGCGATGCGCAGCGCCTTGTCGCCTACGAACTGGGCCCAGCGGAAGCAGAAGGTGCAATAGGCGTGGCAGGTTTGGCCCTGGCTGGGGAAGAACAACACGGTTTCCCGGTACTTGTGCTGAATGCCTTCCAGGCGATTGCCCTGGGCATCCATGGGCATGTTCAATTCCAACTGCCCGGCCGGATGGGGATTCAGATCGGCTCTGACCTGGGCCACGGCTTCCTGCATCAGCTCGGGAGAGGCCTGGCCGCGAATCAAATCGGCAATCAGATCGAAATGGCGACTCTCCAGCATGCCCTGCTGGGGAAAGGTAAGCTGGAACATGGGATCGTCGGGCACATGATCCCAGTCGATCAACTCGTCGATCACGTACTGATTCACCCGGAACGGCAGCACGGTGGCGACCACCTGCATGGCAAAGCGCATGTCTTCAGGCAGACGTGCAATTTGCTCGATGCGGTCCAGATCTCGGGGGGTGTAGACCTTGAAGGTCTGGGGGGCGAAGGCATCGGCAGCAAATGACTGCAGGATGCGGGGGCGCACATGAGCGTTCATGGGCATCTCCTCCTCATACGGTGCCCGGCTTTCTGCCCAGATAATGTTCTGGGTATGCCATGTGACGACATGGCCGGACTTCATTCAATGGACTCAAATTATAGTTGCTTCAATTTGATTGAAACAAATGTAGTTGTGTAACAAAAAACCCGGAGGGGACTCCGGGCTTTGTTTTGGACGACCGGCGGACTAGCGACCCAACACCGTATGTACCAGGGTCACCCAGTAGCTGATGCCTACGGCCAGGGCATCGTCGTTGAAATCGTAGTGGGGATTGTGCAGGGTGCAACCCCCGGTACCCGGCCCGTTGCCCAGCCACACGTAACAACCGGGCTTTTCCTTGAGCATGTAGGCAAAATCCTCAGCGCCCATGGAAGGCAGGGCATCGGTCTGGACCTTGTCCTCCCCCAGTACGGCCCGGGCTGCCTGGCGGCAGAGTTCCGCTTCCGGTGCTGTATTCACGGTGGGCGGATAGCGATGCTCGAACTGCACGCCGATCTGGGCCCCATGGGCGGCTGCCACTCCGCTGCACAGGCGTTCGATGGAACGCTCCACCAGCTCCTGCACCTCGGGTTTGAAGCTGCGGATGGTGCCGCGCAGCACGGCTTCTTCGGGGATGATGTTCCAGGCAGACCCGGAGTGGAACTGGGTCACGCTCACCACGGCAGATTCGCAGGGATGCAAATTGCGGGCGGTCACCGTCTGCAGGGCCTGGACCAGATGGCTGGCCGTGACGATAGTATCCACCCCCT
>QKDJ01000346.1 GCA_003252145.1 Azovibrio restrictus | reverse complement strand
CCAGGTCCTGACCGATGTTGCGCAGCTTCTTGGTACCGAAAACCAACATGACGATAACCAGGACGATGAGCCAGTGCCAAATGCTGAAACTACCCATGATCAATCTACTTGAATTTTCTTCAACATGGGGCCCACGGGATCAGGGCCACCAACAATGTGCATATGCAGATGGGGCACTTCCTGCATCCCCACCCGACCGGTATTGATAATGCTGCGGAAGCCGTCTGCACTTCCATTTTCTGCTGCCAGCTTTTGGGACACGGACAGCATGCGTCCCAGCACCGGCTCATCCTCAGGGGTCACCTGCGCCAGGGAGGTGATGTGCCGCTTTGGAATCACCAGAATATGCGTAGGCCGCTGGGGGTGAATATCGTGGAAGGCATAGACCAATTCGTCCTCGTAGGCCTTCTTGGAGGGGATTTCCCCTCGCACGATTTTGCAGAAGATGCAGTTATCCATGACAGCCCCTTACTTGGCGTCCCGGGACTTCTTTTCATCGATGCCGGAAATGCCTTCCCGACGCCGCATTTCCTGGGAGACATCCTCAATGGACAGGCCGTAGAAGGCCAGCAGCACCAGGATGTGATAAATCACATCGGTGGACTCCCAGACGATGTTCAGGCGCTTGCCCTCCTTGCCCGCCATGATCAACTCGGCGCATTCCTCACCGATCTTCTTCAGGATGGAATCGGGCCCCTTGGCAAACAGCTGGGCCGTGTAAGAGGTTTCCGGGTCCGCATTGCGGCGGGAAGCCAGGGTTTCGGAGAGGCGGTGCAGGATGTCGTGGGTGCTCATTTTGCGTACATTTCCTTGGGGTCCTTGAGGACCGGATCAACGGGTTTCCAGCGCTCCCCGTCCAGTTCGAAATAAAAACAGCTGGCTCGCCCCGTGTGACAGGCAATGCCCCCTTCCTGTTCAATGGAAAGAAGCAGCACATCCCCGTCACAGTCGGCGCGAATGGAACGAATCTTTTGAAAATTCCCGGATTCTTCGCCCTTCTTCCACAGGCGCTTCCGGGAACGGGACCAGTATACCGCGTTGCCAGTTTTGAGCGTCTCCAGCAGGGAGTCCCGATTCATCCAGGCAAACATCACCACCCGGCCACTTGCCTCGTCCTGGGCAATGGCGGGAATCATCCCGTCCTGATCCCATTTCAGGGCATCAAGCCAGGGCAGGCTGGCATCCATGTCGTAGCTCATCGTCGCTTTGGAATAGGAAGATCAGAGACGAACTTCGATGCCACGGGCGGCCATATGTTCCTTGGCCTGGCGCACGGTATATTCACCGAAGTGGAAAATGGAAGCGGCCAGCACCGCATCGGCCCGGCCTTGGGAGACGCCATCAGCCAGATGGTCCAGGTTACCCACACCGCCGGAAGCGATCACGGGAATACCCACTGCATCGGCCACGGCCCGGGTCAGGGCCAGGTCAAATCCGTTCTTGGTACCATCCCGGTCCATGCTGGTCAGCAGGATTTCGCCGGCCCCCAGGGATTCCACCTTCTTGGCCCACTCCACGGCATCCAGGCCCACGTCGTTGCGGCCCCCGTGAGTGAACACATGCCATTTTCCGGGCGCCACCTGTTTGGCGTCGATGGCCACCACGATGCACTGGGAACCCACCTTGGCGGAGGCTTCGGCCACCAGATCCGGGTTATTGACGGCAGCAGTGTTGATGGAGACCTTGTCGGCCCCCGCATTCAACAGGCGGCGCACATCCTCCACCTTGCGCACACCGCCGCCTACGGTCAGGGGAATGAACACCTGACGGGCGCAGTCCTCAATGATGTGCAGGATCAGGTCCCGCTGGTCGGAGGACGCGGTGATGTCGAGAAAGGTGACCTCGTCGGCGCCCTGTTCGTCGTAACGACGGGCAATCTCCACCGGGTCACCCGCATCCCGCAGGTCCACAAAGTTGGTGCCCTTCACCACGCGACCGGCGGTGACATCCAGACAGGGAATGATGCGCTTGGCCAGCATTAGCGGGAGGCCTGGTCGGCCGTTTCTTGGGCCACCTTGAAATCCAGGGAGCCGTCGTAAATGGCACGACCGGCAATGGTTCCCACCACACCCTCTGACTCCACGGCACACAGAGCCTTCACATCATCAATGGAAGACAGGCCGCCGGAGGCGATGACGGGAATGGACAGGGCCTGGGCCAGACGCACGGTGGCTTCCACATTGACACCGGAGAGCATGCCGTCCCGACCAATGTCGGTATAGATGATGGACTCGACCCCGTAATCCTCGTACTTCTTGGCCAGGTCGATGACTTCGTGACCGGTCAGCTTGGACCAGCCATCGGTCGCCACCTTGCCGTCCTTGGCATCCAGACCCACGATGATGTGACCGGGGAAGGCCACGCAGGCATCCCGCAGGAAGCCCGGGTTCTTCACGGCAGCCGTACCGATGATCACGTAGGTGATGCCGTCGTCCAGGCAACGCTCGATGGTGTCCAGGTCACGAATCCCGCCCCCCAGTTGCACGGGGATGGAATCGCCCACTTCATCGAGAATGGCCTTGATGGCTTTTTCGTTCTTGGGCTTGCCGGCGAAAGCTCCGTCCAAGTCCACCAGATGCAGGCGACGGGCGCCTTGATCAAGCCAATGGCGCGCCTGGGCATCGGGGGATTCGGAAAAAACAGTGGCCTGTTCCATCAGGCCTTGCTTCAGACGGACACACTGGCCGTTCTTCAGGTCAATGGCGGGAATGATGAGCATGGAATAATTCTTGAAAGTTACCGGAGGTGATCCGGATCAGGTCGGAATGGGTTGCAATCGGTTGTAATCAATCGCAATCAGGGTTGCCAGGAAACGAAATTCTGCAGCAGTCGCAGCCCGTCCCGGGCACTTTTTTCCGGGTGACACTGGACGGCAAAGATATTAGCCCGGCCCACTGCACAGGTAAAGGGCACCCCATATTCGCAGGAACCTGTCACCAGGCTCTCATCTTCGGGCTGCACGCAGTAGCTATGCACGAAATAGAAACGGGCCCCGTCGGCAATGCCATCCCACAGAGGGTGGGGTTTTTGCCAGACCTGGTTCCAGCCCATGTGGGGCACCTTCAGGCGGGAGCCATCAGCAGCCACCATGCGGGCTTCGGGAAAACGCTGCACATTTCCCTTGAAGACGCCGAGTCCGGGCACATTGCCTTCCTCGCTATGCTCGAACAGCATTTGCAGACCGATGCATATACCCAGGAAAGGCTTGTTAGCCGCAGCTTCCAGCACAGCGGGACGCAAGCCCCGGGCCTCCAGCTCGGCCATGCAGTCGGGCATGGCCCCCTGACCGGGAAAGACCACCCGCTCGGCCTTTTGCACCACGGCGGGATCGGAAGTGACCAGCACCTCCTTGTCGCCCGCCACGTGGGCCAGGGCCTGATACACGGAACGGAGATTACCCATCCCGTAATCAATGACCGCAATCGCCATCAGAGCACTCCCTTGGTGGAAGGCATGACACCAGCCATGCGCTCATCCGGCGTCACGGCCATGCGCAGGGCGCGACCGAAGGCCTTGAAGATGGTTTCCGCCTGGTGGTGGGCATTCTTGCCCCGGATATTGTCGATGTGCAGGGTCACGCCGGCGTGATTCACCAGCCCCTGGAAGAACTCACCAATCAACTGGGTATCCAGATCACCCAGGGAAGCCCGGGTGAAATCCACATCCATCACCAGACCGGGACGGCCAGACAGGTCGATGACCACCCGGGACAGCGCCTCGTCCAGGGGCACATAGGCATGCCCGTAACGGGTCAATCCCTTCTTGTCGCCCCAGGCCTGAGCCAGGGCCTGCCCCACAGTGATGCCGATATCTTCCACCGTGTGGTGGGCATCGATGTGCAGATCCCCTTGAGCCTCGATATCCAGATCGATCAAACCATGGCGGGCGATCTGGTCCAGCATGTGATCCAGAAAAGCCACACCGGTGACAAACCGGCCCTGGCCCGTGCCATCCAGATTGAGGCGCACGGTGATCCGGGTTTCCAGGGTATTACGGGAAATTTCCACTTGCCGCATGACGCTTGAGCCCAAAGGGTTTACAAAGGAGGCCATGATACCATTTCGAGCTTTCGGAATGCCCTGGAAACATCGCCCATGAGTCAGTACTGGAGCCCCGTGGTTCACGGCCTCACCCCCTACACTCCGGGGGAGCAGCCCAAGCTCGCCAATCTGGTGAAACTCAACACCAACGAGAACCCCTATCCCCCCTCACCCAAGGCCGTTGCCGCCATTCAAGGCGAGCTGGGTGAAGATGGCGCCCGTCTGCGCCTCTACCCGGACCCCAACGGGGATAGCCTCAAAGGAGCCGTGGCCAAGCATTTCCAGGCTTTCAGCATCACCCCCGCCCAGGTCTTCGTGGGCAACAGTTCCGACGAGGTGCTGGCCCACGTATTCCAAGCCCTGCTGAAGCACGACGCCCCCATCCTGTTTCCGGATATTTCCTACAGCTTCTACCCGGTCTACTGCGGCCTCTACGGTATCGCCTACGAAACCGTGCCCCTGGATGAAAGCTTCGCCATTCGCCCCGAGGATTATGACCAGCCCAACGGCGGCATCATTTTCCCCAATCCCAATGCGCCCACGGGCCGAGCCCTTTCATTGGCCCAGATCGAAACCGTCCTGGTGAGCAATCCCCAGTCCGTGGTGGTCATTGATGAGGCCTATGTGGATTTTGGGGCCGACTCTGCCGTGGCCCTGGTGAATCAGCACCCCAACCTGCTGGTGACGCAAACCCTTTCCAAATCCCGCGCCCTGGCCGGTCTGCGGGTGGGCTTTGCAGTAGGTCACCCGGCCCTGATCGAAGGCCTGGAGCGGGTCAAGAACAGCTTCAATTCCTACCCCCTGGATCGCCTGGCCCTGGCCGGTGCCGTAGCCGCTCTGGAAGATGAAGCCTGGTTCGCCAAGAGCTGCCAGGCCGTCATGGCCACCCGGGAACAACTTAGTCATGAACTGACCTCCCTGGGTTTCGCAGTGCTTCCCTCCGCCGCCAACTTCCTGTTCGTGCGCCACCCTGAGCGGGATGCCGCTGCCCTGGCGCTGGCCCTGCGCGAACGCAGCATCATCGTCCGTCACTTCCGCCAACCCCGCATCGACCAGTTCCTGCGTATCACCATTGGCACCGATGCAGAATGCAACCTGCTGGTTGCCGCCCTGAAGGAGATACTTGCGTAATGAATGACAGCATCCAGGCCGTGGATCAGGCCATCCGCTCCCGCCGCTCCGTACGTCGCTTCCTGCCCACTGCCGTTCCCAAGGAAACCGTGGCCGAATTACTGGAGCTGGCCGCCCGCGCCGCCTCCGGCACCAATGTTCAGCCCTGGAAGGTCTATGCCCTGGGCGGCGAAGCCCGTGCAGCCCTGTCCAAGGCCATCCTGGAAAAATTCAACCAGGGCGCCCACGAAGGCCGGGAATTCGACTACTACCCCAAGGAGTGGAGCGATCCCTGGATTTCCCGTCGCCGCAAGATCGGCTTTGACCTCTACGGCCTGCTGGGTATTGAAAAGGGTGACAAGGCCCGCATGAAGGAACAGACCGGCCGCAATTACCAGTTCTTCGATGCCCCGGTTGGCCTCATCTTCACCATGGACCGGCAACTGGGTCGGGGCATGTTCATCGACTACGGCATGTTCATGGCCAACCTGATGACCGCCGCCCGGGCCCGGGGCCTGGACACCTGCGCCCAAGCCGCCTTCGCCGATTACCCGGAAACCGTGCGCCAGCAACTGGGCATTGGTGACAACGAACTGGTGGTCTGCGGCATGGCCCTGGGCTATGCCGACCCGGATGCTCCGGAAAACCGGCTGATCACCGACCGGGAACCCGTCACCGGCTTCACCGACTTCCGCGGCCTTTAAATCAGGACGCGCTCAAACCCAGCCCAGCGCCCCCACCAAGGCCCCCATGGCGATCAGCCACAAGGGATGCCAGGTGGTGCGCAGCTGGGCCAGCACCACTCCCAGCACAAACACCCCGCCCCCCCAGGCCAACCCGGCTGCCTGACCAATCATGAAGGCTGCGGCAGCCACCAAACCCACAGCCAGGGGCGCCACTCCCAACTGCACAGCCTGCTGCACCGGATGCCCGGCAAACCGATGCCAGTGGCGCATGAGCAGGTAGATCACGATACTCATGGGCAGACTCATGGCCAGGGTCGTGACCAGCGCCCCGGGCAAGCCCGCCACCTCCCAACCAATCAAGGTCACCACCAGCCCATTCGGCCCCGGCGCCGCCTGGGCGATGGCATACAGATGGGTAAAGGTCGCGTCATCCAGCCAGTGCTTCTGCTCCACCACCACCCGATGCATTTCCGGCAGCAGGGCTGAGGCACCGCCAAAGGCCACACAGAACAGGAGCGCGAACTGGAGGAAGAGATCAAGCAACAGGGGCATGGGAAAACCGGAAGCAATCAGATCAAAGGAAGGCTAGCAAAGATACCCGAACTGCCATGCCGTGACATGGACATCTTTCGCCTCTTTGCCGCACGCCCATCCTGTTTTATCCTTGGCACGGAATTGGGGGCGTAGCTCAGTTGGGAGAGCGACTGGTTCGCAATCAGTAGGTCGGCGGTTCGATCCCGCCCGTCTCCACCAAACTCAGATTCAACAAAAAAGGCCGGCCATTTCAGTCCGGCCTTTTTTGTTTTGATCAAGACTCCTACCTGACTACGCCGGCTCTCGGCCAGAAGCGGTCCAAGGTAAAAGCACCTCGAAGCTGTCATTGGTAAACCGTCTCGGTGCATGACATTCGACTTGGTTGCTGGCAAAATTCTCTCGTTACTGAAGATGTTCCGCGTATGACGAACATCTATTCTCGTAGATATTTTCTAGAGACATCGATATGCCTCTGTTGGCAAGCCTTCCAAGCTTGATGCCTTCGCCAGAATAGACGGCAATAACGCCGACTACTTCACGTTAGATTTCTCAAACACTCGAAGGAGCAACCATGCGTAACGTAGTAGCCGCAGCAATGTTGAGCGTCGCCATCCCGGCTTTTGCACAGTCAAGTATCGCCGTTGACTGGGAATGGAAAGCGGCACATCGCTGCAATAACACTTCACCTGCTCTTACTGTTTCGGGCATTCCGGAAGGAACGCAATCGCTGACTTTCCAGATGAACGACCTGGATTTTCAGAACAAGGATCACGGTGGAGGCTCCGTCCCGCATGCCGGTGGCCCGACAGCCGAGATTCCCGAAGGCGCTCTGAAATCCAATTACCTTGGCCCATGCCCTAACAACTTCGCCAGTTTCGGTCACGCTTACCAAATCACGGTCAAGGCGCTGGGAACTGATGGTTCAGAAATATCCAAAGCCACTAAGTCCAAAGATTTTTCTGCCAAGACAGCAAAGTAAAAGTCTAACCCTGCGCTCCAGGGGGACGCGCTGCAAGCGGCGCGCCCCTGAGCTTCGACGTTCCTGACCGTCCGCTTTCCAAAGCTGGCTACTTCCTGTTTGGGTCGAAAGCCGATGTACTCGGTCAGTCATATCCCTCAAAACACTAAGCCTGGTCATTGCCAGGCTTTGTTCATCAACCGTCCGACAGACTTTATTACTTATTATCACATCACCAGTTCGGCTCACGCTCCGGGGTAGCGGTGATCTTGTGAATGGAAAGGTCGGCGCCTTCGTATTCATCCTCCTGGCTCAGGCGGATGCCAACGAAACGCTTTAGCAGGCCATAAACCAGGCTTCCGCCAACCAGGGCAATGCCAATGGCCAGTAGGGTCATGATGAGTTGGGACATGAGGGATACGCCACCTGCGCCACCAAAAATTGGGCTACCAAAAATCCCGGCGGCGATACCCCCCCAGGCACCACACAGGCCGTGCAAGGGCCAAACACCCAGCACATCGTCGATTTTCCAGCGGTTCTGAGCCAGGGTGAAGAGCTGAACAAACAGAACACCGGCCACAGCCCCCACCACCAGGGCACCCATGGGATGCATCAGGTCAGAGCCGGCACAGACCGCCACCAAACCCGCGAGGGGCCCGTTGTGAACGAAGCCCGGGTCGTTCTTGCCCAGCACCAAAGCGGCCAAAGTGCCTCCCACCATGGCCATCAGGGAATTGATGGCCACCAGGCCGGAAATATTCTCCAGGGTCTGGGCGGACATCACATTGAACCCGAACCAGCCCACCGTAAGAATCCAGGCGCCCAAGGCCAGGAAGGGAATGGATGAAGGTGGGTGGGCAGAAATGGCGCCACTCTTGGAATAGCGACCGTGGCGAGCCCCCAGCAACAAGACTGCGGGCAGTGCAATCCAGCCGCCCATGGCGTGCACCACCACGGAACCGGCAAAGTCGTGGAACTCTGCACCAAAAGCGCTCTTGAGCCAGTCCTGCACCCCATATGCATGGTTCCAGGCCATACCTTCAAAGAAGGGATAGATGAAGCCCACGATCAGGAAGGTCGCCGCCAGTTGGGGATGGAATCTGGCCCGTGCGGCAATGCCCCCCGAGATGATGGCGGGAATGGCGGCAGCAAAGGTGAGCAGGAAAAAGAACTTGGTCAGGTCGTAGCCGTTGCGGGCTTGCAGCGCCTCGGCGCCGACAAAGAAGTGAACGCCATAGGCCACCCCGTAGCCAATGAAGAAATAGGCGATGGTTGAAACGGCGAAGTCCGTGAGGATCTTCACCAGGGCATTCACCTGGTTTTTCTTGCGAACGGTGCCTACTTCAAGAAATGCAAAGCCCGCGTGCATGGCCAACACCATGATGGCGCCGAGCAAAATGAACAGAACGTCGTGACTGGTATTTACGCTTTCCATGAGACTGCCAGAAAAAATTTTGACAGTCCGCGAAAGCAAGCACCATTCCAGTGCAAAAACCCTTATTTATCAATAAGCCCTTGTGACAACCCTGCTTTTTTATGCACGCACATGGTGCGATATGCAAAATACCGGTGCATCCCAGTGCAGATTGCGCACCACAAATGCACCGCAATGGGTCGATTTATTTTGTGGGCGCCAGTTCGTCTGGGAGTAGTACCCACAAGCGGCCTTTCTGCTTCATGCGACCAGCCAGTTCGCCCGCCTCTTTGCCGAAGCCCCAGAAGAAGTCCGCCCGAACCCCGCCCTTGATGGCGCCGCCGGTATCCTGGGCCAACATCAGACGATTCAAAATCTGGCCACTGTTGGGACGCGTAGTGGCCAACCACACAGGAGCGCCCAGGGGAATATAACGGGGATCAACGGCGATACTGCGCTCGGCGGTCAGGGGAACGCCAAGGGCGCCGATAGGCCCACCTTCGTTATTGGGAAGCTCCCGGAAGAAGACATAACTGGGATTGGCATTGAGCAGAGCCTGCAAGCGCTGGGGATTAGCCCGCGCCCAGGCCTGGATGCCCTGCATGGAAGCCTCCTCCAAACGCATTTCACCCCGCTCCACCAACAGACGGCCAATGGATTGGTAGGGATGCCCATTCTGATCCGCATAGCCAATACGCACCCGGCTGCCGTCGGCCAGTTGTACCCGACCGGAACCCTGGACCTGAAGGAAGAAGAATTCCACCGGATCCTCCACCCACAGCAGGGTTTTGCCGGGCCAGTGGCCGGTCAGGTGTTCTTCAATTTCGGCACGGCTCCAATAGGGCAACACCTTGTTTCCTTCCAGCCGGCCCCGCAAACGGCGATGCTTGAGTTCCGGATAGAGCTCACCCAAATCGATGGTGAGCATGTCGGGCGGTACGGCCAACACCGGGGTGGCATTACGGCCATCCTTACGCCGTGCGCCTTGAATCAGAGGCTCGTAATAGCCGGTGATCATGCCCTCCTGACGGCCATCTCCTTCAACCATGGCGTAGGGGGTGAAATGGGCTTCAAAAAATTGCCTTACCGCTTCTCCATCCTGACCATCCACATTGGCAGCCAACTTGCACACCCGCCCCCAGCGCTCGCCACCATTCTTGCTGGCCTGCCCACGGCAGGATTCCTGGAACCCTCCCCATGCGGCAGCCACGTTGTCCTGACGCCAGCCTGGCAGATCGCTCCAGGTTTTGGCTTCCAGGCGGGGCGGCTGCTCGGCCGCAACCGGAGGCGGCGCCGTACACACCGGGGCAGCAGGACAGACCGGACAAACCGGACATTTCTGAGCGCTAGAGACCTCGGTGGAGCTGGCGATGGCTGTGGCTTCGGGTGCCTGAGCCTCCGGCTGCGCGGGCTTTTCCCAAGGCAAGGGGCCGGCACATGCGCTAAGGAGCATCAGTAGCCCGGTAGCCAGGAGCGAAGAAAACGTTCGGGAGGTCGGTACAGAAAAGGGTTGGCGTTTTTGCATGGCTTTGGCTAGATTCGGAGGTTTCCGCAAGTATACCCGCTGCCATGCTCGACCCTGCCCTGTTGGAACGACTGATTAACCGTGCCGAATCCGTCCTGGATCGACTGGAAGCCAGACTCCCCCCACTCCCCCCCGAACCCGAATGGAGCAGCGTCGTTGCCTGCCGCTGGCGCCGCCGCCAGGGTCAAGGACAACTGGTGCCGGTAAGCCAGGTCCATCCCATTCGCCTCTCCGACCTGACCGGCATTGATGATCAGAAAGAGCGCATCACCACCAATACCCGCCAGTTCGTGGAAGGCAAGCCCGCCAATAACGTGCTGCTCACGGGCACCCGGGGCTGCGGCAAATCGTCTCTGGTAAAGGCTGTGCTGAACGAGTTTTCGGCCCAAGGACTGCGCCTCATCGAAGTGGACAAGGAAGAGCTGACCGACCTGCC
>QKDJ01000287.1 GCA_003252145.1 Azovibrio restrictus | reverse complement strand
GTGTTTCGTGGATAGCCTTGGCTGGATCATTCTCAGCAGCATTCTAGGTGGTGGCGTAAGTGTGCTGGCAGCAGCCGGCCTCGGTAACCTTTTGGGTACCAGTCGCTTGTCCTTGTTGGTGTCTTACGCTATCGGTGCCTTGTTGGGGGCAGCCTTTCTGGAGGTCATTCCCCATGCTTTCAGTGATAGTAGCAATCCGACCAGCGTAGCTGGCACCATCCTGGCCGGTATTCTCGGGTTTTTTGTGTTGGAAAAGCTGGTGCTGTGGCGCCATTGCCACCATGATCACTGTGAGGCTCATGAAGCTCATCCGCCTGCCCACGACCATGGGCGATCCGGGCTGTTGATCCTGATTGGCGATACCTTCCACAATTTCGTGGATGGCATCCTCATCGCTGCTGCCTTCATGCAGGACGCCCAACTGGGGATTGTGACGGCCCTGGCCATCATCGCCCACGAAATTCCCCAGGAACTGGGTGATTACATGGTCCTGCTGCATTCGGGCTACAGCAAGCGCAAGGCCCTGGTGTTCAACCTTCTCTCCAGCTGTTCCACCTTGGTGGGCGGGTTGCTGGCCTATTTTGCCCTTTCGTCCCTGCAGTCCTGGATTCCCCATATCCTCGCCATTGCGGCAGCCAGCATGATCTATGTGGCTGTGGCTGACCTGATTCCCGGCTTGCACAAGCGCACGGAGCTGAAGGCAACCTTGCAGCAGGTACTGCTGATTGGCCTGGGGGTGTTTACCATCGTTTCAGCCCAGGCCTTGTTTGGCCACGATCATGAGCTGGGTGAGGACCATGACCACGGTGCTGCAGTAGAAATTCACGGGCACGGCCAGCCTGGTTCGGAGGCGCTCAGGGGAGCGCCACTAAGCTTCCGTAGCCTTAGCGTTCTTCCGGGGAAGCCTCTTTCGCGACTTCTTCTTGCTGGCGAGCCAGTGCTTCCAGGTGTCGGGCCCGTTGCCGCCGGACCTTGCTTCCGGCGAAATAGAGCATGAGGCCGCAGGGGATGCCACCGTAGAGTATGAAGGTCAGGATGCCCGCCACAATGTTGGGTTCCGTGGCCGATACCAGCACGGTCACATAGAGCCAGCCGATAAGAATGATGTGCAAGAAGTTCATAGGGCGGCATTTTGAGCGTTTCGCCCCTCTGGATCAAATTCCAGGCGCGTAGGCTTGATTGACAGTCTCAAGACTGACATGGAGAATCAATAAGCTCTAAGCCTCAAGCCAATCGCCCACAGGAGCTCCCCATGTCTCAGGCGCAAGGAAGTGACGACGCCATCCATCCGATGTTTCAGCAGTTTTTCCAGGCTGGCCAGTCCATGGCCCAAGGATTTTTCTCCTTCCTGCAACAAATGCCCCAACAGGGAGGCATGACCCCTCCGCAGGTGCAGTTGCCGCCCCAGGCCGAAGCCCTTTCTGCCTTGCAGAAGGAGTTCCTGGCCCAGCAGGCCCAACTCTGGCAAGCCATGCTGGCTCGCAGCCAGGGCAAGGAAGTGGCCTTCAAGGTGGATGCGGAGCCCGGTGATCGTCGCTTCGCTGCCCCGGAATGGAACGAGAGCCCCGTATTTGACTATATCCGTCAAAGCTACCTGATCAATGCTCGTTACCTGAAGGAAATGGTGGAGCAATTGCCGGTGGAGGATGAGCGCTCCAAGGAGAAGCTGCGCTTTGCCGCCCGCCAGTACGTGGATGCCCTGGCGCCTTCCAATTTCGCTGCCACGAACCCTGAGTTCATCAAGCTGGCGGTGGAAACCAAGGGCAAGAGCATCACCGACGGCATCAATAACCTGATTGCGGACCTGGAAAAGGGCCGCATTTCCATGACTGATGAGTCAGTCTTCGAGGTAGGGCAGAACATAGCCACCACTGAAGGCACCGTGGTTTTTGAGAATGAACTGTTCCAGTTGATTCAGTACGCGCCCCTGACGGCCAAAGTGGCCAAGCGTCCCTTGCTGGTGGTGCCACCCTGCATCAACAAGTTCTACATCATGGACTTGCAGCCGGAAAATTCCCTGATCCGTTTCATGGTGGAGCAAGGCCAGACCGTATTCCTCATGTCCTGGCGCAATCCCAAGGCAGAGCAGGGGAACCTGGGCTGGAACGACTATGTGGAACAGGGCCCCATTACGGCTCTCAAGGTGGTCCAGGAAATCAGTCGTCAAAAGGAAATCAACACCCTGGGCTTCTGCGTGGGCGGCACCTTGCTGACCTCGGCTCTGGCCGTGCTGGCGGCGCGAGGGGAAAAGCCCGCCGCATCCCTGACCTTGCTGACCACGCTCCTGGATTTCTCCGATACAGGCGAGATCGGCCTGTTCATTGACGAACAATCCCTGGCCGCCCGGGAAGCCACCATCGGCAAGGGCGGCCTGCTCCAGGCTCGGGAGCTGCAAAGCACTTTTTCGGCCCTACGTCCCAACGACCTGATCTGGAATTACGTCACCAACAACTACCTGAAGGGCCAGAAACCCCAGGCCTTCGACCTGCTGTACTGGAACTCAGACTCCACCGGCCTGCCTGGTCCCTTCGCCTGCTGGTACATGCGCAACCTCTATCACGACAACAGCCTGCGCATTCCGGGCAAGCTGGAGATGTGCGGCGTCAAGGTGGATCTGGGCCAGCTGGATATGCCCGTCTATCTGCTTGCCACCCGGGAAGACCATATCGTGCCCTGGCACTCGGCCTACCAGAGTACCCGTCTCCTGTCCGGCAATATCCGTTTCGTGCTGGGGGCTTCCGGCCACATCGCCGGGGTCATCAACCCGGCCTCGAAAAACAAGCGTAGCTACTGGGTCAACGAAGACGTGAAGGACGACGCGGACTCCTGGCTGGGCTC
>QKDJ01000242.1 GCA_003252145.1 Azovibrio restrictus | reverse complement strand
GCAGGGTGTCGATCCGGCCTCGTAGTTCCTTAAGGTCTTCTTTCTTGTCCGCGATATCTGCATTGCTTTGGGCTTGGGCCGTACTGGAACAACTCAAAGTGGCTACCAGGCACAGGGCTGGCAGCAGGGAATGGGATGAGTAGCGAAAAAAGAGACGGAGCACGGGCAAATGGTGGTTTTAGTGAATCCGGACGGGGTGTGGGAGGCAGCTGAGAAAAGAAACTATTCTATAATGATCCGTTATTGCCCAGCGAGTGCCTAACGTGCAGCCCCCTTCATTCAGTCTCATCGACAAACAAGAACATATCGAAACAGCGGCCCGCGCCCTGAAATCCATTGCCCATCCCCTGCGCCTGAAGATTCTTTGCGTGTTGGGCGACCAGGAGGCCTGCGTGCAGGATATCGTGGATGTGGTGGGTACTTCCCAGAGCAATATTTCCCAGCATTTGGCCATCTTGCGGGAAAAGGGCGTGCTCGTGACCCGCAAGGATGCCAACCGGGTGTTCTACCGGGTTGGAGATGAACGCATCCTGCAATTGATTGGCATGATGCGCGAAGTTTTTTGCGGCGCCACCTGATTTAAAACTAAGGAGTACCTGCAGTGCCCATGGATTTCATTCAAGCCAATATCCTGACCATCGCCATTGCGATTCTCAGTTTCATCATGCTCCTGTGGCCCGGATTTCGTCAGTCCGGAAAGTCGGTCACCACTGCCCAGGCCACACAGTTGATCAACCGGGAAGATGCGCTGATCATTGATGTGCGCGAAAGTCACGAATACGCTGCCGGGCACATGCCCGATGCCCGCAATATTCCCCTGAAGGATCTGGCTGCCAAGGCTGACGAACTGGCGGGCTACAAGGAAAAACCCTTGATTCTGGTGTGTGCTTCCGGTGTCCGTTCCGGACAGGGCTGCTCCCAGTTGGAAAAGCTCGGCTTTACCAAACTCAATAATCTGGATGGTGGTGTGGCGGCTTGGGAAAAGGCCGGCCTGCCCATCAAGCGGGGGAGTAAGAAGAAATGAGTCACGCCAAGGTTGTGATGTACACCACTGCCGTGTGTCCCTACTGCATTCGTGCCAAACAGCTCCTGGCTGCCCGGGGCGTGACCGAGATTGAGGAAATCCGGATCGACACCAATCCCGAGCAGGCGGCTGTCATGATGGAGAAAACCGGACGCCGTACCGTACCCCAGATCTATATCGGAGAAACCCATGTGGGGGGCTGTGATGACCTCCACGCGCTGGATGCCCAGGGGGGGCTGGCCCCCCTGCTGGCAAGTTGACCCGTCAGTCTTTCATTATTTTATCGACCCTTTCAGGAAATTTTTCATGGAACAGAACGAACAAACCGCCGCTCCCCAACAACCCTCCTTCGGGATTGAAAAGGTCTATGTGAAAGACCTGTCCGTGGAAGTGCCCAATGCACCGGCTATTTTCCTGGAACGGGGTGCTCCCCAGATCGACATCCAGATTCACACTCAAGCCAACAGCCTGGGTGAAGGGGCTTTTGATGTGGTGCTGACCGTGACGGCCACTGCCAAGATTGAAGACAAGACCGTGTTCCTGGTGGAAGTGGGTCAGGCCGGCATCTTCCGCATGGTTAATGTGCCGGATCACGAAGTGGAGCCCCTGCTGGCAGTGGCTTGCCCCAATATCCTCCAGCCTTTCGCCCGGGAAGTCATTTCCGATGCCACCGTGCGCGCTGGCTTTGCCCCCGTGCTGATGCAGCCCATCAATTTCGAAGCCCTCTATCTGGCTCGTCTGCAGGAGCAGGCTGGTGCCAATCAAGAGGTTCCCGTTCAGTAATTGATCTACCCAGGAGGTCCCATGGTTCGCCGTTCGCTCGCCCTGCTGATTGCCGCCCTGGGGATTGCATCCCCTGCCTATGCCTTGGATTTTCGGGCGGTTTCTGTGCCCGTAACCATTCTCTATGATGCTCCTTCGGCACTGGCGAAAAAACTGTACCTGATCAAGGAAGGTACGCCGGTGGAAGTGCTGGTGCAGGTGGATGGCTGGACCAAGGTTCGTGACGCGGAGGGGAGTCTTGCCTGGATTGATCCCAAGGCCCTTTCCAACCAGCGTACCTTAGTAGTCACGGCTCCCATGGCGGAAATCCGTCAGCAGCCGACTACCGATGCGCCGGTCGTGTTTTCGGCCGAAAAATGGGTGTCCCTGGGGCTTCTGGATACGAATACGCCGGGCTGGGCCCGCGTGAAACACGTGGATGGCCAAAGTGGTTTTGTGCGGGTGACCCAGGTCTGGGGTCTATGAAAATAGCGGTCCTAGCAGCAGGTGCCTGGGGCACCGGGCTGGCCATTGCCTTTGCCGCCCAGCATCGGGTTGTGCTTTGGGCTCGGGAAGCGGATTTGGTGGCACGCATGCAGGCTGAGCGGGAAAACACCCGCTTCCTGCCCGGCTACGGTTTTCCTGAAACCCTGGAAGTCTCCGGGGACTTGCCCCTGGCTATCCAGTCTGCCGACATGATCCTGGTGGCGACACCCATTGCTGGTTTGCGGCCGACGGCACGGCAGCTGGCCGCTCAGGGATGTCGTGCTCCTTTAGTCTGGGTGTGTAAGGGGTTCGAGGCGGGTAGCGGCAAGCTGCCCCATCAGATCGTGGCAGAAGAACTGCCCAAGGTAACTCATGGGGTGTTGTCCGGCCCCAGTTTTACCCTGGCGGCCTCTGACGGTGAGTTTGCCCGGAGCATGGCTCAGGAGCTGCATGGGGGGCATCTGCGTATCTATGCCTCTGATGACCTGATTGGGGCCGAGGTCGGCGGTGCCGTCAAAAATATTCTCGCTATCGCCACCGGCGTTTGCGATGGGTTGAAGCTGGGCCTCAATGCACGAGCCGCCCTGGTGACGCGTGGGTTGGCAGAGATCGCCCGCCTGGGTGTGGCTCTGGGGGCTAACAAGGAAACCTTCATGGGCTTGTCTGGCGTGGGGGATCTGATCCTTACCTGCACAGGCGATCTATCCCGCAATCGGCGAGTGGGTCTGGGGCTGGCTTCAGGCAAATCCCTGGAACAGGTGCTGCAGGAACTGGGGCATGTGGCCGAAGGTGTGCCTACTGCTCTGGAAGTCGCTCGGTTGTCTCGGGAAATGGGCGTTGAAATGCCGATTACCCAGGCCGTGGCTCAGTTGCTTGAAGGTAAGGTGACCGCCATGCAGGCCGTGGACCGGCTCATGGCCCGGGATCCCAAGGAAGAAAGCTTCTAAATCCCCGGTTTTCCGTTTCTAGCGGCCGCCGGAAAATCCCTGTTGTCGCCAAGCTTCGAAGACCAGGACGGCTGCTGCGTTGGACAGGTTGAGGCTGCGGTTGTCGGGTCGCATGGGCAGGCGCAGTCGTTGTTCCTGGGGCAGGCTGTTCAGTAACTCCAGAGGCAGTCCCCTGGATTCAGGACCAAATACAAATACGTCTCCTGGCTGGTAACTGACTTCTGCATAGTTACGTTGGGCTTTGGTACTCAGGGCGAAAAACCGTCGTCCTGCCAGGGTGGTGCAGCAGGAAGGCCAGTCTTCGTGGACCTGCATGCGGGCGTATTCGTGGTAATCCAGTCCGGCCCGGCGCAAGGCCTTGTCTTCCACACTGAAACCCAGGGGTTTCACCAGGTGCAGTTCTGCTCCGGTGTTGGCACAGAGTCGGATGATATTCCCGGTGTTGGGAGGGATTTCGGGTTCGTAGAGGACGATGGCAAACACTTGTTTTCCGTCTTTAATCGGGGTACCGTCTAAAACCGGCTTGGTATCAGTATATTAAGTCGTATTTTTCAAGTGAATTATAAAGGGAGTTCCCATGGCCCGCCCGGAGAAGGTGCGTCTCGGTGATTTGCTGATTCAGCAAGGCTTGCTGACGGATGAGCAGCTGAAGTTTGCGCTGGATGAACAAAAGCGCAGTGGCCGGAAGCTGGGCCGTATTTTCGTGGATAGTGGTTTTGTCACGGAAGAGGGAATCTCCAAGGCTCTGGCCAATCAGCTACGCATTCCCTTTGTGGATTTGCGCCAGTTTCAACCCAAGCCGGAATTGATCAAGCTCCTGCCGGAGGCTCAGGCGCGCCGTTATCGGGCTTTGGTGCTGGGTGAGGAAAACGGCATGCTGCGGGTGGGCTTGGTGGATCCCACGGATCTGCAAGCCTACGATGAAATCAGCCGGGTGGTGCGGCGGGAAATCGATCTGGCAGTTGTTACCGAGACCCAGTTGTTGGCTATTGTGGACCGGGTCTACCACCGGACCGAGGAAATTTCCGGGCTGGCCAAGGAGCTGACTCAGGAAATGTCGGACATCCCCGTGGAATTCGGGGAATTGCTGGGGTTGTCCAGCAATGCCGAAGATGCGCCGGTGGTCAAGCTGCTGCACATGGTGTTCGAGGAAGCGTTGCGTACCCGAGCTTCGGATATTCACATTGAGCCCCAGGAAAAGAGCCTACGCATCCGTTTCCGGATTGACGGGGTGCTGCACGTACAGACGGAAGCTGACGCCAAGATTGCTTCTGCCGTGGCCCTGCGCCTGAAATTGATGTCCGGGCTGGATATTTCCGAAAAGCGTTTGCCCCAGGACGGTCGCTTCAATATTCGTGTTCGCAATGCACCAGTGGATATCCGGATTTCCACACTGCCGACCCAATATGGCGAATCCGTGGTGATGCGTCTGTTGGCGCAAAATCAGGGATTGCTCTCCCTGGACAAGATGGGCATACCCTCCCGGGTGCTGGAGCGCTTGCGTCATGCCTTGCATCGGCCCAGCGGCATGGTGCTGGTGACCGGACCCACGGGTTCCGGGAAAACCACGACTCTTTATGCGGCCTTGAACGAACTCAACAGTCCGGAAAAGAAGATCATCACCGTAGAAGATCCGGTGGAATACCGTTTGCCTGGTTTGAATCAGGTGCAGGTGCACGAAAAAATCGATCTTTCCTTTGGCAAGGTACTGCGCACC
>QKDJ01000149.1 GCA_003252145.1 Azovibrio restrictus | reverse complement strand
CCGCCTCCGTACGGCGTCTGGTGAACCTGACCGCCCTGGTGGTAACGGAACAAAGCGAACGTTAAGCGAACGCCCCCCAACAAGGCCGCACTTTCAGTGCGGCCTTGTGCTTTAATAGCACCCGCTAATGATCGGAGACATGTTGATGAGCCAAGAAAAATTCCGCCTGGTGACCCGTAGCGACTTTGACGGTCTGGTTTGTGCCGTGCTGTTGAACGAGCTGGACCTGATCGACGACATCAAGTTTGTCCATCCCAAGGACATGCAGGACGGAAAGGTCGACATCAGCGGCCGGGACATCACCACCAATCTGCCCTATGTGGCAGCCGCTCACCTGGCTTTCGACCATCACCTGTCGGAAACCATCCGCAATACCGGCGAACGCAAGAATCACATCATTGACCCCAAGGCTCCTTCCGCTGCCCGGGTGGTCTATGACTACTACGGGGGCAAGAGCCGCTTCCCCGACATTTCCGATGAAATGATGGACGCGGTGGACAAGGCCGACAGCGCCCAATACGTGCAGGATGAAATCCTGGACCCCAAGGACTGGGTTCTGCTCAACTACCTGATGGACGCCCGCACCGGCCTGGGCCGCTTCCGGGAGTTCCGCATCAGCAACTACGCGCTGATGATGGACCTGATCAAGTACTGCAAGAACCACACGATCACCGAAATCCTGGCCCTGCCCGACGTGAAGGAACGGGTGGATCTCTATTTCGAACATGCGGCAAAGGCCAAGGAGCAGCTGAAGCGCTGTACCACCGTACACAAGAATCTGGCCATCCTGGACCTGCGTAATGAGGAAACCATTTACGCCACCAACCGGTTCATGATCTACGCCCTGTACCCCCAGACCAACATCTCCATCCACGTGATGTGGGGTCTGCAAAAGCAGAACACGGTATTTGCCACCGGCAAGTCCATCATCGACCGTTCCAGCAAGACCAACGTGGGCGAACTCATGCTCAAGTATGGCGGCGGTGGCCACCAAGCAGCCGGCACCTGCCAGGTGGGCAATAACGACGCTGAAGTGGTGTTGAAGGAACTGGTTTCCCAGATCAACGCAGACGGCTGATCCGTTCCAGCCCTCTCGTTAGCAAAGCCGGCCTCCGGGCCGGTTTTTTCTTTGCCCCATGCGCACCCGAGACCTTCTCCAGACCCTCTCCGACCTGGGCGCCAAACCCAGCCATCGGGACCGCATCCTGCGCGCCTGGCTCAAGGCCAAGCCCCTGGACAGCGGCCCCCGCAACCAGCCTGCTGAAAACTACCTGCCCCTGACGGTCCGCCAGGCCCTGCCCCAGCTACAGCAGGCCTTGCAGGGTCTGGCCCGGGTGGAGGCCGAACACCCAGGTGGCGATGATTCCGCCCGGTTGCTGGTCAAGCTGGAAGACGGCCAAACCGTGGAAAGCGTGCTTCTGCCCAAGGAAGGGGTCTGCGTCTCCACCCAGGTAGGTTGCGCCGTGGGCTGCACCTTCTGCATGACCGGCCAGAGCGGCCTCCTGCGCCAACTGGACAGCAGCGAAATCCTCGCCCAGGTGGTTCTGGCCCGTAGTCGCCGCCCCCTGCGCCGGGTGGTGTTCATGGGCATGGGCGAGCCTTCCCATAACCTGGAGCAGGTCATGGAAGCCATCACCATGCTGGGCACCCTGGGCGGCCTGGGTCACAAGGACCTGGTGTTCTCCAGTGTGGGGGACCCGCGCATCTTTGAACGCCTGGCCCAGGGGCCGGTCAAGCCGGCTCTTGCCCTGTCCCTGCACAGTACCCGACCCGAGCTACGTCAGGCCCTCCTGCCTCGGGCCACGCCCATGGACCCGGCCCAACTGGTGGAAGCGGCCGAGCATTACGCCCGGCTCACCGGCAACCCAATTCAGTATCAATGGACCCTGCTGGCAGGCATCAATGACACGGACGAGGAACTGGAGGGCATCGTGCGCCTGCTCAAGGGCAAGTACGCCATGCTCAATTTCATCCCCTACAACAGTAATGAGGGCCTGGGCTACCAGCGCCCCGAGGGGGAAGCGGTGGCCGAATTGACCCGCCGCCTGAATCGTCAGGGCATCCTCACCCGTATCCGCAACTCTGCCGGCCAGGAAGTGGATGGGGGCTGCGGCCAGCTTCGGGCCCGCAGTCTGGCCGAGGATGGCAGCCACCCCATGCGTTTCAAGAAACCCCGGCAGGCTGAGTAAGCCGACCCTAGCTCCACGTACCATTCCACTTGAATAACCGAACACCAGTGGTTTAGGCTGCCGTATCCCTCACGCTTGGTTTCAGCCAGGCCCCCATCGGAGATGCCCATGTCACGCCCGAAGCCTTTCTTCATCCTGCCGGCCCTGCTGCTGGCCCTGCCGGGACGGGCAGAAACCCCGGCTCCCCAGGCCTATCCCACCCAGGTGTTGCTCAGCACGCAAACCACGGTTCTGAACGAACCCATCCGCTATCCGGAAACCGGCCCGGCCAAGGTCCAGGCCAATATCGTCACCATTGCCCCGGGGGCCGACAGCCGTTTTCACACCCACCCGGCCCCCATGTTTGCCTACATTCTCGAAGGGGAAGTCACGGTGGATTACGGCCCGGCCGGCACCCGCACCTATGGCCAGGGCGAAGCCTTGATGGAAGCCATGGGGCAAAGCCACCGGGGCATGAATTTAGGTCAGGTCCCGGTGCGCATCCTGTCGGTCCATATGGGTGCGGAAGGAACCGCCAATGTGGAACTGCAGGACAAGCCCCCCGCCCATTGAGGCAGGCTGCATCACTGGCTCAATGACTCACTGACTTGGCTGCTCGCTGAAAAGCGGTTGCCAGGGCAATTCCCCGTCCATCAGCCAGCGGGCACTGTCCCGCCACAGGGTGTCCTGAAAACGGT
>QKDJ01000289.1 GCA_003252145.1 Azovibrio restrictus | reverse complement strand
CATCATAGGGATAGGACTTCTGGACTTCCTTGGCTGCCGTAAATCCCTGGCGCAGTTCAGGCTCCTGCTTCTTGTCCCACCACAGAGCCCGACCGGTTTCCTGTTCCTTGGCCCAGTCCGGGTTCTTGGCCATCATTTCCCGCATCCACTTGGTGTGGTCGGACTCGTAGCTGCTGTCGACGATACCCATGATTCCTCAGAAGTCCTGAAAAAAGATGGGGCGGATTCTAGCATGCGAAATGCCCGATGCGCCCCACCCTGCTGACGGAATCCCTCACTGGAAGGTGATGGGTCGCGCCTCACCCGCGCAGTAATCGTCCAGGAAGGCATCAATGGTTTCCTCATCGCGCTCCGCCTCAGGAATGTCGTTGATGGCAGTGCGAAAGCGCTGGGCATAGGCCCCTTGCAGGAACAGCATGCGCATGGACTCCTTATCCACCAGTTCAAAGCTTTCCTGGGCGGGGTAGGAAAGGACCGAGTAGTGTTCGCTGTTGTAGACCACGTTCATGATGGCGCTCCCAATCGATAAAGGTTTTAAACGATTCGTCACCCTACAAGTATGTTGTCGGCCCGTTTTTTCAAGTCTTGAGGCCTGAACATATCGAGCAAAAAGAATGCCATTGCTGCTGCCCAGCCCACGGGACTTCCACTAAAATACGCGCCCACCCTCAAGGACATTGCCGCCTCCCCATGGATGCCAACACAGATTACAAGGGAACACCTGCCTGCCGCCTGGAATTGCCCGACGGCAGCACAGCCCTGATTGCCTTGCAGGGCGCCCAGATCCTGAGCTGGAACCCTCGCGGCCGGGGTGAGCGCCTGTACCTGAGCCCCGAATCCCTGCCCGCTCCGGAACAGCCCCTACGAGGCGGTGTTCCTATCATCTTCCCCCAGTTTTCCACCCAAGGCCCCCTGCCCCGTCATGGGTTCGCACGCACCATGTTGTGGCATTTGGAGGAAACCCGCCAGGATTTGGCAAACGGTTACGCCTGCGCTGTCTTCAGCCTTACCGATAATGAACAGACCCGCGCCCTGTGGCCCCACGCCTTTCGCGCCGAGTTGACCGTAGGCATCAGTGCCGGCCGCCTGGACATGGAACTGGAGGTGCAAAACCCTGGCGACGCACCCCTGGAATTCACGGCTGCCCTGCACACCTACCTGGGTGTCAAGGAAGTGGAAGAGTGTCACGTGACAGGCCTGGGCGGCACCCGTTACACGGATCAGCTCACGGGGCAGCAACAGCTGGAGAGAAACCCGGAGCTCACCATCGAGGACGAAGTGGACCGCATCTACCATCGGGTAGAGCGCCCCCTGCTCTTGAGCGAACCCCAGCGCTCCCTGGCCATCCATGCAGACGGTTTTCCCGATGTGGTGCTCTGGAATCCCTGGGAACACAAATGCGCGGCCATGGCCGACATGCCCGCCCTGGGTTTCCGTCGCATGCTGTGCCTGGAAGCCGCAGCCATCACCGATCCCGTCCGCCTGGAAGCCGGTGAGGAATGGTGGGGCCGCCAAACCCTGGTTTGCGTAGAAAGCAATTAATGAAAAAGAACAAGACTCCTCCGCTGATTTCATTCAAAGGCAGTACCGTTCCCGCCATCGTGGTGACCTTGCGCACCTTGGACCCGGAACGCCTGACCGCTGCGGCCAGCGAAATGTTTGGCGACAGCGACTTCTTCGATCAGGACGCCGGACTTCTGGACCTTTCCCATTTGGCCCCAGAGGACACACCGGCTGCACCGGATTGGCAGGCCATCTGTGCCTGTTTCGCGGGGCATGGCCTGAAGGTATTCGGCATACGTGGCGCACAGGAAAGTCTTATGGCCAGCGCACAGACCGCAGGTCTTGCCTTGTTCCCCGCCGATGAGCGCAGCCATCGTCAGGAAACTCAAGAACCTGCAGAAGCTGAAGCGGCTGCACCCGAACCCTTGCCGGAATCCCCCGCCGCCCCCTCTCCCGAACCTGTCCAGGAAGCTGCACCAGAAACACCGCCTGAGCCCATTCGCTCCACCATGGTGGTGGATCGCCCCCTGCGCTCGGGCCAGCAGGTCTATGCCCGGGGCTGCGATCTGGTGGTGCTGGCCATCGTCAATCCCGGTGCCGAGGTCATTGCCGACGGCAGCATCCATATCTACGCCCCCCTGCGGGGCCGGGCACTGGCGGGTGCCCAGGGAGATGCCAAGGCTCGTATCTTCACCACCCGTTTTGAAGCGGAGCTGGTCTCCGTAGCCGGGGTGTATCGCACCTTTGAAGGGGGCGTTCCTGCCGATCTGGCCGGTCACCCCGTTCAGGTTCAGGCTGATGCTGAAGGCAACAAACTGTTGCTGGCTCCCCTGAAACTCGATTGAGACTCTGAAGTAGTTCCAGGGCACAAAATTCCATCCGCAGGTAAAATCTGCACTTTAATTTCGGAGAACCTTCCGTGACCCGCATCATTGTTGTGACTTCCGGCAAGGGCGGCGTGGGCAAAACCACCACCAGCGCCAGTTTTTCCTCGGGCCTGGCCCTGCGCGGTTTCAAGACCGCTGTCATCGACTTCGACGTGGGCCTGCGTAACCTGGATCTGATCATGGGCTGTGAACGCCGCGTGGTCTATGACCTGGTCAATGTGCTCAATGGTGAAGCCACCCTGACCCAGGCCCTGATCAAGGATAAGCACTGCGAAAACCTGTTCGTGCTGCCCGCCTCCCAGACCCGGGACAAGGATGCCCTGACCGAAGAAGGCGTGGAAAAGGTCCTCCAGGAACTGGAACACATGGGCTTCGACTACATCGTCTGCGACTCCACTGCCGGGATCGAGCGAGGCGCCGTGATGGCCCTGACCTTCGCTGATTAAGCCATCGTGGTTTCCAACCCGGAAGTCTCTT
>QKDJ01000041.1 GCA_003252145.1 Azovibrio restrictus | reverse complement strand
CCTGACCCGGGCTTCGGACTTGAAAGCCAAGCCTTTCACCGATGCCGCCACCGTGGTCAGCCTGGCGGCAGAAACCAAGGTCCAGATTCTAGTCAATGATGGGGGCTGGACCCAGGTCAAGACCACCAGCGGCCAAATGGGCTGGGTACGCCTGCTCAATGTGCGTCCCGATACCCAGGGCGACTCTGGTAGCGGCATCGGCAAGAGTCTGGGCTCCCTGGGCAACGTGGCCCGCACCGGCAGCACAGGCACAACGGCAACCACGGGCACCAAGGGCATCACCAAGGACGACCTGGAACGGGCCAGCCCCAACTTTGCCGAGGTGAAGAAAATGGATCAGCACAAAGTCTCCGACAGGGATGCGGAACGCTTTGCCACGGCTAACCATCTCCAGCCCCGGGACATGAACTATCTGGAAGCCGGTGACGGCGAGCGCAATTAAGGAGAACACCATGCAAAAAAAATACTTGCGCAAATTTCCCCTGTTGCTGGCAGCCCTGGGCCTGCTGGGCCTGAGCGGTTGTCAAACCCTGGATCTGGGCGCCGCCCTGGAACACGGAGGCAATCTGGCCAGCGCCTTCACTACTACGGTGTCGCCCGAGGAAGAAAAACAGATGGGCGAGGAGTCAGCTGCCCTGCTGCTGGGCGCTGCTCCCTTGGTGAAGAACACCAGCTTGCAACGCTACGTGAATCAGGTGGGTCAATGGGTTGCCTTGCAAAGCGGTCACCCGGAGATCGACTGGCGTTTTGGCGTCATTGAAACGGAGAACGTCAATGCCTTTGCCGCCCCCTCTGGCTACATCTTCGTCACCAAGGGGCTGATGATGCGCCTGAAAAACGAGTCCGAGCTGGCGGGCATTCTGGCCCACGAGATGGGCCACGTGATCCAGGGCCATTACGTGAAGACCATGCTCAAGCAGAAGAAGGCCCAGGCTGTGGCCGGTGCTGCCTCTGCCTTTGCGGCCAATCAGGGCAAGGGCGAACTGGGTTACCTGGTGAACCTGTCCCGGGGCATCTACAGTTCCGGCCTGGACAAGGATGACGAATTCCAGGCCGACCGCATGGGCGTGGTCCTGGCCACCCGGGCCGGGTACGATCCCTTTGGCCTGCCCCGCATCCTGCAGATGTATGCCAGCAGCACAGGGCAAGGCGGTTTCGACCTGCTGTTCTCCACCCACCCGGGTGCTGATGCCCGTCTGGACAAGCTGTCTACCGCCATGGGTGACAAATTTGACGGTATCAACGGCGTGAGCACCACGACCACCTTCAATCGTCAGATGACCACTGCGTTCCCGATCACCAAGAAGAAGTAAGCCGAAGAAACACAACCACTAGGGGGCGATCTGCCTTGGCAGTCGCCCCTTTTTTCCTGCCCAGGCCCCTCAGGCTTTCTCCAGCTTGGCGTATTCCAGAGCCAGCCACTTCATCCCGGCACTGCCGAAATTCACCTGCACCCGGGCATCCGTTCCGCCCCCTTCCGTAGCCACGATGACGCCAAAGCCGAACTTGGCATGGCGCACATTCATGCCAACCCGAAGGCCACCCGGCAAGGCTTCTACTGCTGGCGCGTAGTCGTTCCGTGCAGCCTCGCTTCCCAGACGGCCACCACCGGCAAAGGCCGAGGTTGTTGCCTTGGCCCGGGACAGCAGTTTCAACAATTCCGGCGGAATTTCGTCCATGAAGGCCGAGGGCACGCAGTAGCGGGTCTGGCCGTGCAGCATGCGGCTCTGGGCATGGCAAAAATAAAGGCGCTTCCGGGCCCGGGTAATGGCCACATACATGAGGCGGCGTTCCTCCTCCACCCCATCCGGGTCCTGGGCTGCATTTTCGTGGGGGAACAGCCCCTGCTCCAGGCCGGTGATGAACACCACGTCGAACTCCAGGCCCTTGGCCGCATGGACGGTCATCAACTGCACCGCCTCCTGGCCTTCTCCCGCCTGATGTTCGCCGGACTCCAGGGAAGCATGAGTGAGGAAGGACACCAGGGCACCTGCCTCCCCCACCGCCCCTTCGTCATCCACGAAGGTGGCGGCCGCATTGACCAGTTCGTCCAGGTTCTCCAGGCGCTCCTGGCCTTCCTTTTCCTTCTGGTAGTGATCCGTCAGCCCGCTTTTCGCCAGTACATGCTCCACCATCTCCGGCAGGCGCAGCCCCTCGGTTTCCTGGCGCAATTGCTCGATGAGCCGGATAAAGCTGCCCACGGCCACCCCGGCCTTGCCGGTGAGGGAAGCCGCTGCGTTGTAGAGCCCGGAATTCATCTGGTGGGCCGTGGCCTGGAGGTTTTCCAGGCTGCGGGCACCGATACCCCGGGTGGGGAAATTCACCACTCGCAGGAAGGCTGTGTCATCTTCCGGATTGGCGATCAGGCGCAGATAGGCCATGGCATGCTTGATTTCCTGGCGCTCGAAGAAGCGTAGTCCCCCGTACACCCGGTAGGGAATGCCCCGGCTGAACAACTCGTGTTCCAGCACCCGGGACTGGGCGTTGGAGCGATACAGGAGGGCGATCTGGTCCCGGCTCATGCCCTCATCCACAAGGGCCCGGACCTCGTCTACCACGAAGCGGGCCTCATCCAGATCCGTAAAGCCTTCGAATACCCGGATGGGCTCCCCCTCACCCGCATCGGTCCACAGGTTCTTGCCCAGCCGATCCCGGTTGTTCTTGATCAGGGCGTTGGCCGCATTGAGGATGTTGCCGTGGGAGCGGTAGTTCTGTTCTAGGCGAATCACATTGGGACCGGCGAACTCCCCTTCGAAGTCCCGCATATTCCCCACCTCGGCCCCCCGGAAGGCGTAGATGCTCTGATCGTCGTCCCCCACGGCGAACACGGCAGCGCCGCCCCCGGCCAGAAGCTTCAGCCAGGCATACTGGAGCCGGTTGGT
>QKDJ01000032.1 GCA_003252145.1 Azovibrio restrictus | reverse complement strand
CCTGGTGGTCATTCATACCCCGGACCTCCGTATCCTGCTCCTGGAGCGTTCAGCCCATCCGGGCTACTGGCAATCGGTAACCGGTAGCCGAGAAGGTACGGAGACGCTTGAAGCCACTGCCCTGCGGGAAGTTTTCGAAGAAACTGGAATCCAGGCCAACCCCAGACAACTGGAGAACTGGCACCAGAGCCAGGACTACGAAATTTTCCCCGAGTGGCAACACCGTTACGCCCCCGGTGTCACCTGCAACACCGAACACGTCTTTTCCCTGGAAGTGCCGGAAGACCAAGCCGTGCTCCTATCGCCCACAGAGCACCGGGACCTGATGTGGCTTCCCTGGCAACTAGCGGCCCCCAGATGCTTTTCCTGGAGGAACCGGGACGCCATCCTCGCCTTGCCCGCCCGCCTGGGCCGACTGAGCCTCTAAGCGCGCCCCCAGACATTCCGGACACAGACAATCTCCGTAGGGAGAGCGCTCCTGCAGAGGGGGCAAAGCCATGCACCAGCACTGCCCCTGGGATGCACCACAGGAAAAGCCTCGCCCGCATGCAGGGCACACCTTGTTTTGATCAGCAGCCACCTGAATCCCTTAAATTCATTCAAAACCTAGAAGGTCATCTTCACATCACAACCCCGGTTCCGTCCATCACCTATGCAGGAAACCGGGATGCTCATTTGATCGGTCTTTTTCTTTAAATAAGCGGGGGTTAAAATCCGCCGCTCACACATCCGGAGTCCTTCCATGTCCTTTGACACCATCGCCCCCGATATCAAGGCCGACATTCTGGCCGAAGCCCTGCCCTACATCCGCAAATTCCACGGCAAGACCATTGTCGTCAAATATGGCGGCAATGCCATGACCGAGGAACATCTCAAGCAAGGTTTCGCCCGTGACGTGGTACTGCTGAAATTGGTGGGCATGAACGTGGTCGTAGTCCATGGTGGAGGCCCCCAGATCGAGAATCTGCTGACCCGTGTGGGCAAGAAGGGGGAATTCATCCAGGGCATGCGGGTAACCGATGCAGAAACCATGGAAGTGGTGGAAATGGTCCTGGGGGGGCAGGTTAACAAGGATGTGGTGAACCTGATCAACCAGGCCGGCGGCAAGGCCGTGGGCCTGACCGGCAAGGATGGCAACTTCATTCGCGCCAAGAAGCTGATGCTGCCCAACAAGGACAACCCGGGCGACCTGATTGACGTGGGCCAGGTGGGCGACATCACCTCCATCGACCCCTCCCTGATTGGTCTGCTGGATTCCGGCGCCTTCATTCCCGTGATCGCCCCCATCGGCGTGGGTACCGAAGGGGAAACCTACAACATCAATGCGGACGTGGTGGCTGGCAAGATTGCCGAAGTGCTCAAGGCGGAAAAACTGGTACTGCTCACCAACACCCCGGGGGTGCTGGACAAGGCCGGCAACCTGCTCACCGGCATCACCCCCAAGGAAATCGACGATATGGTGGAAGACGGTACCCTGTCCGGCGGCATGCTGCCCAAGATTGGCTCCGCCCTGGATGCTGCCCGTAGCGGCGTCAAGAGTGTGCACATCATCGACGGCCGGGTGGAACACGCCCTGCTGCTGGAAATCCTGACCGATCATGGGGTTGGCACCATGATCCGGAGCCACTGAGGCTAGGCCGAGCGACACGCCCGCCAGAAAAGTGGGCGTGTCTTCTTAAAGCTTCACGCCCCAACGACCGCATGCGCAAATCACCCTATGTCTGGATTTTTGATCTGGACAATACCCTGCATAACGCCAGCGCCCACATCTTTCCCCACATCAACCTCTCCATGCGCCGTTACATGGAAGCTCACCTGCAGTTGAGCAAAGAGGAAGCCCATCATCTGCGTCAGCATTACTGGCAGCGCTATGGGGCGACCCTGCTGGGCCTGATGCGCCACCACCAGATTGATCCCCGGCACTTTCTCCAGGAAACCCATCAATTCCCGGAACTGGCCTCTATGGTGGTATTCAACCGGGCCGTCCGCGCCATGCTGCGCCGCTTACCCGGGCGCAAGATTCTCTACTCCAACGGCCCTTCCGAGTACGCCCGAGGCGTCATGGACATCACCCGTCTGACGCCTTTGTTCGACGCAATCTACACGGTGGAATCCACCCGCTTTCGCCCCAAACCCTCCTTAGCCGGATTCCATCAGTTGCTACGCAACGAGAAGCTTGATCCCCGTCGCTGCATCATGGTGGAGGATAGTGCGGAAAATCTCCGGGCCGCCAAGCGCTTGGGTATGAAAACGGTCTGGATCAGCCGCTCCCAGCGTTGCCCCGCCTACGTGGACGCCCGCATGAATTCAGTGCTGGCACTGCCGAGTTTTCTCCGGCGACACCAGCACTGACGTTTTAGATCAGCCCTCTTCCTTCAGCCAAGCCGCAGCATCCAGAGCGAAGTAGGTGAGGATGCCATCGGCGCCCGCCCGCTTGAAAGCCAGCAGGCTTTCAAGCACGCAGGCCCGCTCGTTGAGCCAACCATTTTGTGCCGCTGCCTTGAGCATGGCGTACTCACCGCTGACCTGATACACGAAGGTCGGCACTTTGAACTCATCCTTCACCCGACGCACGATGTCCAGATAGGGCATGCCTGGCTTGACCATCACCATGTCGGCCCCTTCCTGCAGGTCCAAAGCCACCTCATGCAGGGCTTCGTCGCTGTTAGCCGGGTCCATCTGGTAGGTGTACTTGTTGCCCTTACCCAGATTGCCTGCCGTTCCCAGGGCATCCCGGAAGGGACCGTAGAAAGCCGATGCGTACTTGGCGGAGTAGGACATGATGCGGGTGTTGATATGCCCAGCCTCTTCCAAGGCCTGACGAATGGCGCCAATACGGCCATCCATCATGTCGGACGGTGAAACGATGTCGGCTCCGGCCTCCGCGTGGGACAGGGACTGACGCACCAGGGCTTCCACGGTGATCTCGTTGAGGACGTAACCCGACTCGTCAATGATCCCGTCCTGCCCATGGGTGGTGAAAGGATCCAGAGCCACATCCGTCATCACCCCCAACTCAGGGAAACGGGACTTCAGGGCACGCACGGCCCGCTGACACAGCCCTTCAGGATTCCAGGCTTCGGCTGCATCCAGGCTTTTAGCAGAGGCATCCACCACCGGAAAGATATCCAGGGCGGGAATGCCCAGCTCCAGCATCCGCTCCCCCACCTTGAGCAATTCATCGATGGAAAGACGTTCCACGCCCGGCATGGAGGGAATGGCCGCCCGGCCGGGCAGTTCATGGACAAATACGGGATAGATGAAATCGTCTGCACTCAGGCGATGTTCGCGCATCATGCGGCGGGAAAAATCATCCCGGCGCATGCGTCGGGGTCTGGCCAAGGGAAAACGAGAAGAAACAGACATGCTTACCTCAATCGACAACCGCAAAAAATTTGCTACCAAAGGGAACACAAGGGGAACTTATTCAGACGGGCGTGCTCTTATCAAGCAGATGGTGGTTTGCGCCGTCTCCCGCTTCACCTCCCTGAGCGGGTGCCTTAACCCCATTAAGGCATTTAACCCCCGGCTCTCCCTTGACCGGGGGTTTTTTCTTTTCCGGCAGCGGGATGTCCAACCAGCGAGCCATGACCGCCTCGCATTCCTCCACACCTGTCTTTTTCAGACTGGAGAACAACTGCACCGAACAGGGAGCTCCCAACTCGCCCACCATCTTCTGGACCTTGCGCAGCGTGGCCATTTGCTCCTGTCGGGACATCTTGTCGGCCTTGGAAAGCAGGATGTGAATGGGACGTCCGGTGGGCAGGAACCAGTCCATCATCCGACGGTCCAGATCCGTCATGGGATGACGGGCATCCATGATCATCATCAGTCCCACCAAAGGGCTGCGCTGCTGCAGGTAAGGCCCCAGCAAACCATCCCATTGCTTGCGGATGGCCTCCGGCGCCTTGGCGAAACCATAGCCGGGCAAATCCACCAGATACTTGCCTGGACGAACCGTGAAATAGTTCAGATGCTGGGTGCGTCCCGGGGTCTTACTCACATAGGCCAGCCGGACCCGGCCCGCCAGGGTATTGATTGCAGATGACTTTCCTGCGTTGGAACGACCAACAAAAGCCACTTCGGCCTCGGCATCGAGAGGCAGATCCCGTAAATGGGCGACTGTGGTGAGAAAAGTGGCTTGTTGCAGCAGCGGCATGAAAACTCCAAATCCCTTATAACCGTACATGTATTAACTGAGTTGATATAGAATAGCAGGTTTGTAGATATCGACACTTGGCAGGCTCTAGCGGCCTACAACGCAAAAAGGAGTTTGAACATGATGCGCATCCTGGCGCTGGCAGCACTTCTCGTAGCCAGTTTCACCGTTAATGCTTCAGAAGAGGCTGCCCCCAAGGCTGATCCCACCAAGGGTAAGGCTGTGGCCGAAACCATTTGTGTCGCCTGTCACGGTGCTGACGGCAACAGCATGGCCTCTGCCATCCCCCACTTGGCTGGTCAAGGTGAGGCTTACATCTACAAGCAACTGACCGAATTCAAGGCCGGCACCCGTGCCAACCCCATCATGATGGGTATGGCAGCCGCTCTGACCGACGAAGACATGAAGAACGTGGCAGCCTGGTTTAACCAGCAAGAACTGAAGCCCGCCGTCGCTACCAACGAGGCTCTGATTGCTCGTGGCAAGCACCTGTGGCGTGCTGGTGATGCAGCCAAGGGTATCCCGGCTTGCGCTGGTTGCCACGGTCCTTCCGGCAAGGGCCTGCCCGCCCAGTTCCCCCGTCTGTCTGGCCAGTTCCCCGAATACACCGAAGTCCAGCTGAAGGCCTTCCGTATTGGTGAGCGCGCCAACGATCCCGCCTCCATGATGCGTACCATTGCTGAGAAGCTTTCTGACGCTGACATCAAGGCTGTTTCCGAATACGCCGCCGGCCTGCGCTAAACCAACGTCAGCCGTCGCAAAAGGCCCGCCCAAGAGGCGGGCTTTTTATTGCCTATTCATCCGATATACTTGACCTGCATTTCCCCACAATCAAACACTGGCCACTACAGGTGTGAAGGAGATAGAGCATGCAAACATTGAAGCAATTGCTGGAAGAAAAAGGGGGCTCCCCTATCGCAGTTTCCCCCAAGGACACGGTTTTTCACGCTCTGGGCGTCATGGCTCAGGAGGAAGTGGGGGCAGTGCTGGTCATGGATGGCGAACGGCTGGTCGGGATCTTCACGGAACGGGATTACGCCCGCAAAGTGATTCTGGCAGGACGGGCATCCAAGGAAACGCCCATTGAGGCCATCATGACCGCAAAGGTGGCTTACGTCACTTTGGAGCAAAGCCTGGAAGACTGCATGAGTCTCATGACTCAGCACCGGTTCCGTCACCTGCCTGTGCTGGATGGGGAGCAGAATGTCCTGGGCATGATCTCCATCGGCGACCTGGTCAAGGCCACCATCAGCCACCAGAAATTCCTCATCGAGCAGCTAGAACATTACATTGCCCGCTAGTTACAGGGCAGCCAGTTCTGCTTTCGTAAAACCAGCGGCCAGGCGGGCCTTTTCGTTGAAGGGCCGCCGGGGCCGAGGGGCATCGAACTCCTGCAACAGGGCTTGATAGGCCACTTCAGGAACCAGGCCACGGGACTGACACAGATACCGGAACCATTGGTCGCCCAAAGCCACATGCCCCACCTCTTCATCCAGGATCACCTGCAGAATATCCACCGCCTTGCGATCGCCCACCCCTTGAAACTTGCGCATGATGCCCGGTGTTGCATCCAGACCTCGCGCTTCAAAGAGTCGAGGCACGAGCGCCATGCGCACCAAGGGATCATGGGCAGTACGGCGCGCCATCTCCCATAGCCCACCATGGGCTGAAAAATCCCCGTAGTCTGCATTGCAACTGGCTTTCATGTGGCCCGTCACCAATTCGAAATGTCGGGCTTCCTCTTCTGCCACCTGCAACCAGCCCAAACGGAATTCCAGAGGCAGTTCGGGAAAACGCAGCACCGCATCCAAAGCCAGGTTGATGGCGTTGAACTCAATATGGGCAATGGCGTGCAGCAATGCAGCTCGCCCCTGGACTGATGTGGCATTGCGAAAGGGAACCTGCTCAGGAGGAACCAGCTTAGGAGCCTCTGGCCGCCCTGGATCAGCTGCAAGATCCGCAGGCATCTCCCCCCAATCCGCATCAGCCTGCTGACTCAGATTCCAGGCCTCATGCACCAGATGGCATTTGTGCTGCGCATCCTGTACTTCCCAAGCCTGCCTCACCAGCATAAACAGCGTTTGCGCCCTTTGCACCACACCCGACTCCCGGCTAATCTCTCGAGCAAGAAGTTTACCCCTTGCTCCCTGACGTGCACAAACGTAAGCTTGACCAATGACAGACGCACACAACGCCATTCACTTCCGCATCCTCGAAGATATCGCCAAGGATCTCTCCGACGATGTGAACTTTCCGACCTACCTGGATGCGAGTCTGACGATCCGCAACGTCCTCAAGGACCCTCTGGTTTCCGTGGACAAGGTGGCTCAGGTCGTAACGGTGGAACCCCTCGTTTCCGCCAAGCTCCTGCGTCTGGCCAACTCGGTCACCTACAATCGTAGCGGCAAGGCCATTGCCGACGTCCGCCAGGCCATCCAGCGCGTCGGTTTTGAGACCGTTCGGACCACCTCCCTGAGCGTCGCCATGGAACAGATGTTACGTTCAAAGAATCTGGCTCCCTTTGATGACATTGCTCGGCTCACCTGGGAACACTCCCTGCAGGTTGCGGCCATAGCCCGAGTACTGGCCCGGCGCATTGGCCGCATCAATCCGGAAGATGCCATGCTGGCTGGCATGGTGCACGACATCGGCGTGTTCTATCTGCTTTACCGGGCGGCGGAGTACCCTGAGTACAAGAACAATCGGGAGGACTTGATCAGCCTGGTGATCGGCTGGCACGAAAGCATCGGCGAGAGCTTGCTGGCCGCATTGGGCTTGCCAGAACAGATCATCACGGCCGTACGGGAACACGATCAGCTCAAACACGTCACAACCCCCTGCTCCCTGGCGGACGTCCTTTACTTCTCCAATCTGCTGGCCGGTGGCAATTACGAATGGCTGGGCCACGATAACGGCATTTACAACACCGAAGAAGCGGCTGCTGACCGAGCCCGTTACGCCGACCTGCTGGAAGAAGCCTGGGACGATATTCGTGAAATCCAGGCCGCCCTCGCCAATTAAATCCGAACTTCCGAGGATGCGCTGACTCCAAAACAGCCCTCGGCTATGGCGAGCCTCCCATGAAACCTGCGCACCTCCCCCCTCCATCTGAAATCACTCCGGAAGCCCTGTACAAGGACCGTCGCCAGTTTCTCAAGACAGCGGGTGCGTTGGGCAGCAGCTTGCTTATTCCTGCCGGAGCCCACGCCGCCAGCAACAAGCCTCCCGCCCTTCCTTCCTTCAAGCCTGGAACGCCTATTCCGGACGAGTCCCTGACATCCTTCGACACGCTGACCACCTACGGCAACTATTACGAATTCGGCCCTAACAAGGATAGTCCCGGCCTCAACGCTCACACCTTGAAGCCTTACCCCTGGACGGTGGAAGTAGAAGGCGAGGTGCTCAAGCCCCGCCGTTTCGACATCGAAACCCTGCTGCGTCTGGCCCCTCTGGAAGAGCGCATCTACCGCCTGCGCTGTGTGGAGGGCTGGAGTGCCGTGGTGCCCTGGGTCGGTTTTCCCATCTCGGCCCTGATTAACCAGGTACAACCCACGGGCAATGCAAAGTACGTGGAATTCTGGAGTCTGGCCGATCCGGAACAAATGCCGTACGTGCGCTACCCCACGCTGGACTGGCCCTATCGGGAGGGGCTGCGCATGGACGAGGCCATGCATCCTCTGGCCATCCTGGCAGTGGGGCTCTATGGCCGCGTACTGCCCAACCAGAACGGCGCCCCCATAAGGCTGGTAGCCCCCTGGAAATATGGTTTCAAGAGTGGCAAGTCCATCGTGCGGATCCGCTTCGTGGAAAAGCAGCCCCAGACCTCCTGGATGCGTGCGGCGCCCAACGAATATGGCTTCTACGCCAATGTGAATCCCGCGGTCTCCCACCCTCGCTGGAGCCAGGCCAAGGAGCGGCGCCTGGGAGAATTCTTCCGCCGCCCCACTCTGCCCTTCAATGGCTATGGGGAACAGGTGGCCAGCCTCTACGCCGGTATGGACCTACGTCGCAATTACTGAACCCGAATGCCCACTCAAACCAAGCCCTGGACACCTTCCAATCCCCAATTACTCGGCATCAAGCTGCTGCTCATCATCCTCAGCCTGCTGCCCCTCCTGCGCCTCTTTGGTGATCTGGGTGCCAACCCACCCGAGTTCGTCAGCCGCCACACAGGAACCTGGACGTTCAATTTCCTGCTGCTGACCTTGCTGGTTAGTCCTCTACGGGCCTGGACCGGTCTTCACTGGCTGGTGCGCCTGCGCCGCAGCCTGGGGCTACTCACCTTCCTTTACGCCACCCTGCACTTTGCCAGCTTCGCCCTGTTCGATCATGAGCTGGATATCCAGGAAATCTCCCAGGACATTCTCGACCGTCCCTTCATCGCTGTCGGCTTCACCGCCTATATGCTGATGGTTCCCCTGGCCCTCACCTCCAGCAACTGGGCCATTTCCCGACTGGGAGGGAAGCGCTGGAAGGAACTACATCGCAGCATTTATCTGATCGGCATTCTGGCGGCCATACACGATCTATGGCTAACCCGGATTACCGCCTACTTCTACCCCCTGACCTACGTCGTTTTGCTGACCATACTTCTGGGCTGGCGGGTTCTGGATTATCTGAAACGAGCCCGAGCTCCCGCCCAACATCAGGCCAGAGTTCCGCAAGCCAGCGGTCCTCAAACTATCCGTTTCTTCAAGGAAAAACCGGGGGAATAGTTTTCTGCCTACTCAGGGTTTGCCGAAGCGGATGATGCTGCGCCCATCAGCAATCTGCTTGGGCTCAGGCTTCCAGGCGTGCCCATAGATGATCTCGAAAGTGGCCGGCAAACGGCCATCCTCCCGCTGCTGCTGGAGGGCTTGGCAATGTTGTTCCAGTTGCGCCAGGACCTGTCGGCCCATCAAACCCCTACGCCTATCCTCCATGGCACAGGAGGCTCCCGCCTGCCGCAGGTCTTGCACCAGGGCCTTCAGGTCAGGATATGTTAGGGTAATGACCTCCATATCCACCACCGGGTCGGCAAACCCGGTTTCCAGCAGCATGTCCCCCAAATCGTGCATATCGGCAAAACGCTGGGTATGGGCATAGCCATCGGCAAAGCCAGCCCGGAGTTCTTGCAGGGTATCCGGACCCAGGGTGGAAAACATGAGTAGGCCGCCTACCTTCAGGCTGCGTAGGGCCTCGGCAAACAGAGGGCGGGGCTCCTCCAGCCAGGGCAGCAGCATGTTGGACCAGATCAGATCCACGCTGCGACTGGCCAGGGGCAATTGCTCTGCACGCCCCGCCAGAAAATGGGGACCTGCCGCATGGGCGCCAAACCAGCGCCGCCAAGCAGATTGGGGTTTTGCGGCAGGCAGCATGGCAGCTTCCTGATCCAGCCCCAGACATCGGACCCCGGGGTAACGGGCCTGCAAGCCGGCCAGAGAAAGCCCCGGGCCGCAGCCCAGATCCACGGCCCATTCAGGGGTCAGGCGCACATAATCCAGGCGTTCCTGCATGCGGCCATCCACCTCCCGGGCCAGCACATCGGCCTGGGCATAGGTTTCCGCTACCTGATGAAAGTTACGTCGGACCCGGGCCCGATCCACGAAGTCGGCCATGGGCCGATCAGACGGGGCGCAGTCCCAGGCGCTCGAACAGGGCTTCGTCCTTGCTCACATCGGGCAAGCCCGTGGTCAGCAGCTTGTCCCCGTAGAACATGGAGTTGGCACCAGCCAGGAAACACATGGCCTGCAGCTCATCGGTCATGTCCTGACGCCCGGCGGAAAGCCGCACATAGGAGGAAGGCATGGTGATACGGGCGGCCGCAACGGTACGCACGAATTCAAAAGGATCCAGCGGCGGCAATTCGCCCAGAGGAGTGCCGGGAATAGGAACCAGATTATTGATGGGCACAGACTCGGGAGGCTGGGGTAGATTGGCCAGTTGCACGAGCATGGCAGCCCGGTTACGGCGAGACTCGCCCATGCCGATGATGCCGCCGGAACACACGCTGATGCCGGCGTTACGCACCTGATCCAGGGTATCCAGACGGTCATCGTGGGAGTGGGTCTTGATCACCTGACCGTAGAACTCCTTGTCCGTATCCAGGTTGTGGTTGTAGTAGTCCAGCCCGGCTTCCTTGAGCTTTTCCGCCTGGCCTTCCTTCAACATACCCAGGGTGACGCAGGTTTGCATACCCAGTGCCTTCACCTCCCGCACCATGTCCAGCACTTTGTCCAGATCATTATCCTTGGGCCCGCGCCAGGCGGCACCCATGCAGAAGCGGGAAGCCCCGGTGGCCTTGGCAGCCTTGGCCGCCTCCACCACATCAGCCAAAGGCATCAGGCGTTCCCGTTCCACATCCGTGTCGTAACGGGCCGACTGGGAACAATAGCTGCAATCCTCCGAACAACCGCCGGTCTTGACGGACAGCAGCGTGGAGCGTTGAATGGCATTGGCATCGAAATGCTGGCGATGCACCTGCTGGGCACGCCAGAGCAGATCCATGAAAGGCATTTCGTAGAAGGCCAGTACCTCTTCCACCGACCACAGGTGACGATCGGAAACGGGGGATTGTTCCGGAGCTTGCGCCACGGGAGCCTGAACAGCAGCTTGCATAACGGGAGTCCTACAGAAAATAAACGATGCCAAACGTCTGCATGCGCAAGATGGCATGCGGGCGACGTCCATGCGTAATTATGAATAATCGGCCATGGCT
>QKDJ01000338.1 GCA_003252145.1 Azovibrio restrictus | reverse complement strand
CTGGACCAGAGGAACTCACCCGCCTATCCAGCGCCTTCAATCGCATGTACAGTGATCTGGCGCACCACGAAAAGGAACGGGCTGAAATTCTCGCCGGCATTTCCCATGACCTGCGCACCCCCCTGGCCCGGATGCGCCTGGAAGCCGAACTCAGCTTGCCCGAAGGTCCTGCCCAGGCAGGAATGGCCGCAGATATTGCTCAGATGGATGCCATCATTGCCCAATTCCTGGACTATGCCCGGGGAGAGAGCGAGGAAATGGAACTCCAACAGGACCCTCGCGCCCTACTGGAATCCCTGGTGCATCATGGCGAAGCCATCCAGCGCCCAGTCTTACTGGAAGCCGCCGAACTTCCGCCCATCACCCTGAAGCCCAGGGCGGTGGAACGGGCGTTGAACAATCTGGTGGACAATGCCTGGAAATATGGTGCGCCACCGGTCACTCTGATGGGCCGTGCTGACAAGAAATGGCTTTATCTGTCCGTACAGGACGCTGGCGAAGGCATTCCTGCGGACCATATGGAACGACTCAAACGCCCCTTTACCCGACTCGAAACCGCTCGTAGCGGTGCCAGCGGAACCGGATTGGGACTTGCCATTGCCGAGCGTGTAGCCCGCGCCCACGGGGGCTGCCTGGAGTTGCAAACGGGGCCTGAAGGACGTGGCCTGTGCGCTACTTTGAAGCTCCCCTTGGCGCAGCCCAGTAGCAAACCGTGAAATCTAAGGGGCTTGCAGAGGACAACTATGGAGAGCTTGGTAACGGGCTCCCCCTGAACCCAGATGCGACTGCACAAGGGAAAAGGAACTGCAGGGCCACTCCAAATGCCAAGGCGGCAAGGCTTCCGGCAAAGGGCCTCTGACTTTTCTGGCCAGAGTGACGTGGGGGATGAAACCCCCCCAACAATCCAGCTCCGGCAGGTGTTCCACCTCTGCCCGTAGACGTTGCATCAGGTGTTGGTGAAAGCGCTGTAATTCCGATGGTGTCGAGCGACACCCCATCCAAAGAATCTCCTGGCGCTTCCAAAGCCCCAGGCGATCCATCCTCATGGCAAAAGCTGGCGTTTCCCGGGCCAATAAATCACCGATTTCCAGCAGCCTGGGAACAGTTGTAACCGGAACCTGGCCGAGAAAGGCCAAGGTCAGATGCAGATTATTCCGTGCCACCCAGCGCCCATGCAGATGAGGCGCCAGTGAATCAATCCCAGCCTCCAGATCGGCCAGCACCCGGGCATCCGGCATCAGGGCAAAAAACAGCCGTAAGCGGCCGGATGCCATAGGTTTTCAGGAAGCCGCCGTCAGCAGCACCACCGCCTGGGCCTCGATGGCTTCATTACGCCCCAGATAACCCAATTTCTCGTTGGTCTTGCCCTTCACATTCACGCATCCAGCAGCCAAACCCAGATCTTCGGCGATCAACGCACACATGGCAGGAATGTGACTGGACAAACGGGGTTGTTGGGCAATCAGTGTGGCATCCACATTGACCAGTTCCCAGCCTTGCTGGCGCACCAGGGTCAAGGCATCCCGCAGCAGCACGCGGCTGTCGGCCCCTTTGTAACGAGGGTCCGTATCGGGAAAGTGACGGCCAATGTCCCCCAGCCCGGCGGCCCCCAGGAGCGCGTCGGTAATGGCATGCAACAGGGCATCCGCATCCGAGTGGCCCAGCAACCCCTTCTCGAAAGGAATTTCCACACCACCCAGAATGAGTTTGCGCCCGGGAACCAGGGCATGAACGTCATACCCCTGACCAATCCTGAATCCGTTCTTCATGCCTTTGCTCCCCTGCCCCGTAAAATCCATTCGGCCAGACCCAGGTCTGCCGGATAAGTCACCTTGAGATTAGTGACTTCACTACGTACCAGACGGGGTTGATACCCGGCTGCTTCCATGGCCCCTGCTTCATCCGTCACGGCCTTATTACCGGCCAATGCCTGTTGCAATACCCCATAACGAAACATCTGGGGCGTCTGGGCCTGCCACAAACCTTCCCGACACAGGGTGTCCGCCACCCGTTGCTGACTGTCCGCACGCTTCAAGGTATCCGCCACCGGCACCGCCAACAGGCCACCCACAGGGTCATCTGCCAGCTCCCCCAACAGTCGATCCAGCATGTCTTCAGAGAGACAGGGCCGCGCCGCATCATGGACTAGCACCCAATCCTCCGGGCCAATGGCGGTTTGTGCCGCCTGAAGTCCATTCATGACGCTCTCGGCACGGCTGGCTCCACCGCAACTGGCCACTTCCAGCTTGGGGCCCAGATCGAGCCATAAACTCTGCCATTCCGGCGATTGCCACCACTCATCACCAGGCGAGAGAACAACCCAGACCCGGTCGATTCCCGGATGCCGACACAAGGCCGACAAGGTATGCCATATCAATGGACGCCCCAGCAGGGGCAAATACTGTTTGGGCATCTCTGCCCCAAAGCGGGAGCCGCTGCCAGCAGCGGGAACGATTGCGTAGTAACGAGCCATGGCGTAATTTTACTGCAGGAGACAGAAGACCAAGGACACAACACTAATGAACACTGCCGTCGTTACCACCGTAGGCCTCGATTTCATCCAGGAGTTTGGCATCGCCCTCGGACTTGGACTCTTGATGGGTCTGGAGCGGGAGCGCAACCCTTCCGCCCGGGCCGGTCTGCGCACTTTCGGTCTGGTGGGTGTGCTGGGCAGCACAGCAGCCCTGCTCTCGGAGAAAACCGGTTCCCCCTGGATGCTGGCGGCAGGTCTGTTCATGGTTGGGCTGATGATGGTGTCTGCCTACTGGACTCATCCGGACGATAAGGACCCGGGCACCACCTCCGTAGTGGCCCTGCTGTTGTGCTATTGCTATGGGGCCATGAGCTGGTTTGGCTATCAGACCCTGGCCGTGATGCTGGGTATTTCCACCACGGTACTGCTGTATTTCAAGGCAGAATTGCGCAAGGTCTCGGAAAAGCTTACCCGCAAGGACATCATTTCCATTCTCCAGTTCTGCGTCCTGTCCTTGGTTATTCTGCCTATCCTGCCAGATGCCACCATGGGCCCCTACGATGCCCTTTCGCCTCGGCAAGTCTGGTGGATGGTGGTCCTGATTTCCGGCTTCAGCCTGGCAGGTTATGCGGCCCTGCGCTTCATGGGACAGCAACTGGGCGCCCCTCTGCTGGGCATTTTCGGTGGTTTGGCTTCCAGCACGGCCACTACCCTGGTGTTTTCACGCCACGGGGCCAACAACCCTAATCTGGTCAAGTTGGCCCTGGTGGTCGTACTCACGGCCAATCTGGTGGTCCTGTTCCGCCTAGGGGCTTACGCAGCGGTCCTGCAGCCGGACCTGCTGCCCAAGCTGCTCCCCATCTTGATCGGCGGGCTGGTGGTAGGCAGTGCCTACGTACTCTGGAGTTGGCACGGCTTGTCCAGCGATGAGGAAATCCCGGTCATGGAAATTTCCAACCCGGCAGAAATTCGCACGGCCCTCACCTTCGGCAGCATCTACGCCGTGGTGTTGATCATCACTGCTGCCCTTTCCGATTACGCGGGCAGTTCCGGGCTCTACATCGCCTCTCTGGTATCCGGACTTACTGACGTGGATGCCATCGCCCTGTCCTCCTTGCGTCTTTATGGTCTGGAGAAACTGGGCAGCAGCGAAGCCGTGAATTCCATCACCATTGCCATGCTGGCCAATCTGAGTTTCAAGCTGGGTATTGTGATCGTTGTCGCCGGACAACGCATGGCCCGCCCCATCATCCTGGGCTTTTCCGCTATCGCCCTGGGCAGTATCGGCGGCTGGTTGATGTAATCAGATTTCCTGGAATTCCCGGACCAGCTTGCGGGATTCCAGTTCAAACCCTTCCAGATAGTGGGCCAGCAGGCGCCGCATCAGCTGCTTGGCCTCGCTTCGGGTCGCCCCTTGCTCATAGCGATCTGCCGCCATATCCAGCAGGGTCTGACCGCGAATGGTGTTGTGCTCTGCCCGGGTACCCGCTGGAACAGGCCCCTGGTCAATTGCGTAGTGGTAGTGATGTTCGGCCAGGACAGGCTGGCCGTGACAATCCTGCTCCAGGGTCAGTCCGTAGCCTAGTTCCCCCAGGAGGGAACGCTCAAAACAGCGGAGCTCCGACTCCGCCACCTGATCCGAGTTGGAATAGCCCAGATGCATCAGGATCTGTACGTAGCGATCAAAGAGCTTGGGGTGTTGATCCTCCCGAGGCAACAGGCGAAGCAGGAGTTCGTTCAGGTAATAGCCGCAAAACAGAGGCAACCCTGCCAACAGGGGTTGCCCCCCCTGCCACTCCGCCTTCATCAGGGTCAGCACTTCCCCCTTGCCTGCCCAGGATAACTCCAGGGGCTGAAAGGCCATCAACAGCCCTCGTAGCGCAGAACGAGGGCGGCGTGCGCCTCTGGCCAGAAGCGCCACACGTCCGTAATCCCGACTGAACACCTCCACCATAAGGCTGGTTTCCCGATAGGGTCGGGCATGCAGCACGTAGGCCGCCTGGGCATCTACCTTGCCGCGAGGCATGGCTTACTCGTAACCGAGACTCTTCAAAAGGCGCTCGTCATCAGCCCAGCCGGACTTCACCTTGACCCAAACTTCCAGATAGACCTTGCCATCGAACAGGCGCTCCATGTCCTGGCGCGCTTCCGAGGCGATGCGCTTCAAGGATTCGCCCCCCTTGCCGATGACCATGGCCTTATGGCTGTCCTTGTCCACCACAATGGCTGCGTAGATGCGGCGCAAAGCCCCTTCCACTTCGAATTTCTCGATTTCCACGGTCACGGCATAGGGCAGTTCATCCCCCAGCAGGCGGAACAGCTTTTCCCGGATGTATTCGGAAGCCAGGAAGCGCTCACTTTTATCCGTCAGTTCATCTTCTGGAAACAGCAGTTCTTCGTTGGGAAGGCGCTTGCGTGCCTCCTTTAACAGGTCCTCGGTCTGACGCCCCTTGGCGGCGCTGACGGGCACCACCGCAGCGAAATTCCGCTTCTCGGCCACTTTGGCCAGGAAGGGCAACAGGCTGGATTTATCCTTGATCTGATCAGTTTTATTGACCACCAGAATCACGGGCACTTCTTCTGGCAACAGGCGCAGTACCGTCTCGTCCTTGGCATCGAAACGACCGGCTTCGACCACGAAGAACACCACATCCACATCAGCCAGAGTCTGGGTCACCCCCCGGTTCATGGCCCGGTTCAGGGCATTGGAAAACCGGGTCTGAAACCCAGGGGTATCCACGAAGACGTACTGGGCATCAGGATTGGTCAAAATCCCCATGATCCGATGGCGGGTGGTCTGGGCCTTGCGGGAAACGATACTGATCTTCTCGCCCACCAGATGATTGAGCAGAGTGGACTTCCCCACATTGGGCCGCCCCACAATGGCGATATAACCGGAACGAATGGCAGTCATGGTGTCAGAGCCTCCAGGGCCTTTTGGGCAGCGTCCTGCTCGGCAATGCGCCGACTGGAACCGATACCTTCAGTACTAAATTTCAGGGACTCCACCACACAACGAACATGAAACTTCTGTGCGTGAGCGGCACCCAAAGTATCCAGTAACTGATATTGGGGGAGTGGTTTGCGCTGACCTTGCAGCCATTCCTGCAAACGGGTCTTAGGGTCCTTCATGGACTGGCCAGGGACAATGGCCGACAGATGGGAAGCAAGCAATTGCTGAATGACCTGGGCGGCAGCTTCAAACCCGGCCTCCAGATAAATGGCACCGAATAATGCTTCCAGAGCATCAGCCAGGATGGAGGGGCGAGCATGCCCACCACTTTTCATTTCCCCCTCACCCAACAGGAGAAAATCACCAAGGTTTAAGCTTAAAGCCAGTTGATGCAGGGTGTCCTGACGAACCAGATTGGCTCTGAGGCGGGAAAGATCCCCCTCTGGCAAAGATTGAAAACGCTGAAACAGGGCAGCGGCCACAACGCAATTCAGCACCCCATCCCCAAGAAATTCCAGACGCTCGTTGTGATTGGCCCCATGACTGCGATGGGTCAATGCCGTCTTCAACAACTCACTATCCCTGAAGGCATACCCCAGGGACCTTTCTAGTACGGCAACATCCATTTACTTACTGACTCGATCCGCTGTATTCAATAACTACGCTGATATTGGCAAAGAGATGGATACGTTTTTCATAAACAAAGCTGATCACCACCTGACCTGAATCCTTGGTGATGTCTAGATCAGCAGGAGCCACGGACTCGATGTTATCCACTTCAACATAGCGAGCATAGGCCTTACGGATATCCGTCACGGTACTATCTGCCTTGGCCTCACTTGCCACTGCCTTGGTAGCACTAAGGATGGTTTTGTATTCAATTGCTGACGGAACCACGCGCATCCCGGTAATAACCACCAACGTAATTACAACCCCCCAGATAATCAAAGCACTAAGTGCTACCCCACGTTGCTTATTCATCCTCATCTCCTATTGAAATGCCCCAATACGGCTGGGCTGGGAAAGGTTCAGCCAGATGAAGAAGGCCTTGCCGACGATATTCTCCTCAGGCACGAATCCCCAGAACCGACTGTCACGACTATTGTCCCGATTGTCTCCCATGACGAAATAATGTCCATCGGGAACTGTACAGGTCACACCCGCCGTATTGTATTGGCAATTTTCCTTACCTGGAAAATTGGATGAATCTGGAATATAGGCAGGCGCATCCACATCATTGAGCATGGAATGCTCCACCTCACCCAACTGCTCTCGAAATTGGGATGAATAGTAGAGTCTTTCCGGATGCAGGTAATCATCCTGGGCCTCCACTTTCACCTCCTTACCATTGATGGTAAGGCGCTTGTTCAGATAAGTCACTGTATCCCCAGGCAATCCCACTACCCGCTTGATATAGTCCAGACTGGGATGCTCAGGATAACGGAATACCATCACATCCCCTCGTTGAGGGGTATTCACATCAATCACTTTCTTGTTGATGACGGGCAATCTCACACCATAGGTGTATTTATTGACAAGAATAAAATCACCCACCAACAGGGTAGGAATCATGGAGCCCGAGGGAATCTGAAAGGGTTCCACAATGAATGAACGCAGAATGAAGACAAGGAGGATCACGGGGAAAAAGCTGGCTCCGTATTCCACCCACCAAGGATCCGTATCCGTCTTGCCACGCCGCTTCTTTAGCCACACGGCATCTACCAACCAGACCAGACCGGTGACCAGCACCAGCACGAACAAAATCAGCGCAAAATTCATGAATTTGCCTCAGTAATCCTCAGTTATCCACGCGCAGCACGGCCAGGAAGGCTTCCTGAGGAATTTCCACACTCCCCACCTGCTTCATGCGCTTTTTACCGGCCTTCTGCTTTTCCAGCAGTTTCTTCTTCCGAGTGATATCACCACCGTAACACTTGGCCAGCACGTCCTTGCGCATAGCCTTGACGTTTTCCCGGGCCAAGATATTGGAGCCGATGGCAGCCTGAATAGCCACGTCATACATCTGACGGGGAATCAGTTCCCGCATCTTGGCGGCCAGTTCCCGACCTCGATATTGGGAATTGGAGCGGTGCACGATCAGGGAGAGAGCATCCACCTTCTCGCTATTGATGAGGATATCCAGCTTCACCACATCGGCGGCCCGGTATTCCTTGAAGTCATAGTCCAGAGAGGCATAACCCCGGGAAACAGATTTCAACTTATCAAAGAAGTCCATCACCACTTCAGCCATGGGCATTTCATACACCACCTTCACCTGACGGCCGTGGTAATGCATATCCACCTGGTTACCACGCTTCTGATTACAGAGGGTAATGACGCTGCCCAGATAGTCCTGAGGTACGAAAATGGTGGCGGTAATGATGGGTTCGCGGATTTCCTCGATCTTCTGCAGTTCCGGCAGACGAGACGGGTTTTCCACCTGGATTACCGAGCCATCCTTCATCACCACTTCATAGACTACGGTGGGTGCGGTGGTAATCAGGTCCTGATCGAACTCCCGCTCCAGACGCTCCTGGATGATCTCCATGTGCAGGAGTCCCAGGAAACCACAGCGGAAACCAAAACCCAAGGCTTGGGAGACTTCGGGTTCGTATTGGAGGGAAGCATCGTTGAGCTTCAGTTTCTCCAGGGACTCACGCAGTTGATCGTACTGGTTGGCCTCCACCGGGTAAAGACCGGCGAACACCTGGGGCTTGATTTCCTTGAAGCCTGGCAGGGGTTCAGCCGCCGGGCGGGTCGCCAGGGTGATGGTGTCCCCCACCTTGGCGGAATCTAGTTCCTTGATGTTGGAGATGATGAACCCCACCTCCCCTGCCCGCAGGGCTTCACGCTGCACGGACTTGGGGGTGAATACGCCCACCTGTTCGCACAGGTACTGCTTGCTGTTGGACATGAGCAGCATCTTATCCTTGGGCTTCAGCTCTCCATCCACAACCCGCACCAACATCACCACGCCCACGTAGTTGTCGAACCAGGAGTCAATAATGAGCGCCTTCAGGGGAGCATCAGGCTCACCCTCTGGGGCAGGAATGCGAGCCACAACGGCTTCAAGGATGTCCTCCACCCCCAAGCCAGTCTTGGCCGATGCCAGGATCGCATCGGTCGCATCAATGCCGATCACATCTTCGATTTCCTGACGGGCGTTGTCTGGCTCAGCGGAAGGCAAGTCGATCTTGTTCAGGACGGGGACCACTTCCACATCCAGTTCAATCGCCGTATAGCAATTGGCCACGGTCTGAGCCTCAACCCCCTGGGAGGCATCCACCACCAGCAAGGCCCCTTCGCAGGCCGACAGGGAGCGGGAAACTTCGTAGGAAAAGTCCACGTGTCCCGGGGTATCGATCAGGTTCAGGTTGTAAACCTGACCATCCCTGGCCTTGTAGTCGAGAGCCGCCGTCTGGGCCTTGATGGTAATACCCCGTTCCCGCTCGATATCCATGGAGTCCAGTACTTGGGCCTCCATTTCACGGTCGGAAAGACCGCCACAATGGTGAATGATGCGGTCCGCCAGGGTAGATTTACCGTGGTCGATGTGGGCAATGATGGAAAAGTTCCGGATATGCTTCATGGGTTCCGTTGGAGGAAGTAAAAAGGGTGCTCCCGGCACCCTTTCTGGAAATCTGAAAGACCGTGAATTCTAGCGAATTCGGGCCAAAACAGCACGGACTTTGGCCTCATCCAAAAAATAATGACAAAGTTCCTCCTCCCCCAGGAGCAGCACAGGAACCAATTCATCGTATTTAGCCTCCAGTTCTGGATCAGCATCCACATCCAGAACCTGCAGCCCCACACCGAATTCATCCAGCAGAGGCTGCAGGGCCGCTTCCATGTCATGACAGAGATGACAATAGCCGCGGCTCATGAGGGTCAGTTCAGCAGCCATCAGTCTCCAATACCCTTAATGGTGACAAAGTTCTGCATTTCTCCCCGACGGACCAGGAGGGTTACATTGGCACCCCGGCCAAACTGGGACAGCAACTTGTTGAATTGCTCCACATTCTGGACTTCGATACTGGCACCCCGGTTGATTACGGCCAGAATGACATCACCCGGCTGTAGATCACGAGCCATATTGGCGCGCACATCCTCAATCAACAACCCACCGGAAAGACCCAGTTGCCGCCGCTGAGCCGGGTTCAATTCACTCACCACCAGCCCCAGACGATTGGCTTGCGGTTCCACGCGCCCACCACGACTGCGCCGTTGGGGAGCGGCCTTTTCCTCCTGGATTTCCCCCACGGTCAGCGCAAGGCTGAGGTTGCTGCCCTTGCGCCAGAGCTGTACCTGAACCTTGGTCCCGGGATGGGTGGCAGCCACGATCCTGGGCAAATCTGCTGAGGAGGGAATCGGCTTGCCATCAAAGCGCAGGATCACGTCGCCAGCCTGAATCCCGGCCTGTTCAGCCGGCCCGCCTTTTTCAACAGCACTGACGATAGCCCCCTGAGGCTTCTCCAGCCCAAAGGATTCTGCCAGCTCCTTGGTGACCTCCTGAATGACGACCCCCATGCGCCCCCGACTGACCTTGCCCGTGGCTCGCAACTGATTCTGGACGTCCATGGCCACGTTGATGGGAATGGAGAAGGAGAGCCCCATGTAACCCCCATTACGGCTATAAATCTGGGAGTTGATACCCACCACCTCCCCCGCCATATTGAACAGGGGGCCACCAGAATTGCCGGGGTTGATAGCCACGTCACTCTGGATGAAAGGCACATAATTTTCCTGGGGCAAGGAACGGCCCTTGGCGGAAACAATCCCTGCCGTGATGGAATTCTCAAAGCCGAAGGGAGAGCCGATGGCAGCCACCCACTCCCCTACCCGCAGCTTGTCCGGGCTTCCCAATTTCGCTACCGGCAACCCCGAAGCCTCGATCTTGATCAAGGCCACATCGGTCCGCTTGTCAGCACCAATGATGCGCGCCCGGAATTCCCGTTTGTCGTTCAGACGTACGCTCACCTCATCAGCCCCGTCCACCACATGGGCATTGGTCAGGATGTAACCGTCAGCACTGATAATGAAGCCGGACCCAAGAGAGCGGCTTTCAGAATCCTGGGGGACGCCAGGCATACCGGGCATACCCGGCGCGCCATAGGGCATGAAACGACGGAAGAGCTCCGCCATGGGATCGTTTTCATCAAACGGAAATTGAGCGGCACGGTTATGAATGATCTGGGTGGTGCTGATATTCACCACTACCTGTCCCTGACGCTCTGCCAGTTCCGCGAAATCCGGCAAGGAGCGCGAAGGAACGGGATTGGTCTGGGCCTGAACACCAAAGGACACCAGCAAGACGGCCACGAAGGCAAGAGCTCTTTGCATCATGTGCTTATCCTCCTGAAGACTTGATTTGACTGATGTGGGGCTGATTCATGGGATTTCCAGCCAGAAAGCGCGCCTTGCGCCTGACCAACCACCAGGCCAGCACCACACCTACGAG
>QKDJ01000121.1 GCA_003252145.1 Azovibrio restrictus | reverse complement strand
CCGGAACACCTGCCCGTCGCCGGTGACTTCACCCAGGGCCGAGATCATGCGTTTGCCCATGCGGTTGAAGAAATCGAAGCTGTCGATTTTCTTGGGGCCTGCGGTTTCTCCATCCTCCGGGTACACGAAGATGTAATCCACGTCGGAGGAGACGTTCAGTTCCCGTCCGCCCAGCTTGCCCATGCCGATGACCATCATGCGCTGGGGGCGGCCCTGGTGATCCAGGGGCTCCCCGTAGAGCTGCACCAACTGGCGATGGTGATAATCCAGGGCTGCATTGGTGGTCACGTCCGCCAGCAGGGTCATGCTTTCCACCACCTCGGTGAGGGGGGCTAAGCCGCACAGGTCCCGTAGTTCCAGGTGGGCCATGGCCATCTGCCGGATGCGGCGCAGCTGCCGCTTCAGGGTTTCGTCGTCCGTGGCTTCCGGGCGTAGTCCGGCCAGAAGCAGGTCTTCGGTCAGGGGATGTTGCCACTGACGGGCCAGCTGCTCCGGCAGTTCCGGGCGGGCATTGAACAATTGGCGCAAATACTGGCTGTGGGCCAGGGCGGGAGCCCAGGCGGGCTGGATGGCGTCGTGCATGGATTTTCCGGAAGAATGGGGCGCTCGGGATAGAATGGCGCACCTTGTTGTCAGTATTTAGACCATTTTAGAGAGCCTTTCCCCGGATTGGCAAAAGCCCTTGGCAGACCTGACTCCTTCCGAACTCCGTAACGCCTGGTATCACCGGCTCCATCGTCTCTGGCCCTGGCTGGCCCGTCCCGGGGTGCGCACTGCTTTGCGCGGCCTGGGCTGGAGCCTGTTTGCCCTGTATCTGGTTTTCACGGTGCTGGTGCTGGTCCTGCGTTATCAGGTCCTGCCCCAGGTCCAGCGTTATCAAGGACAAATCGAGGCTGCTGCCAGTCAGGCTTTGGGCCTGCCTGTGCGTATCGGGCATCTTGAAGCCCGCTGGCGAGGTTTGAATCCGGCCCTGGTACTGGATGAGGTGCGCCTGCTGGATGCCCAGGACAACCCGGCCCTGACCCTGACCCGGGTGGAAGGTGTTCTGTCCTGGCGCAGTGTGCTGGTGGGGCAACCGGTCTTTTCCCTGCTTTCTTTGGAGCGCCCGGCCCTGCAAATTCGGCGGGCGCCCGACGGAGAAATTTTTGTGGCGGGTATTTCCACGGCCGGCCCCGGCGATGGCAAGGGTCTGGCCTGGTTGCTGGAGCAGTCCCGCATTCGTATCACCAATGCCACCATTGCCTGGGAAGACGAGTCCCGGGGGGCGCCGCCCCTGATTCTGGAAGACCTGCAGTTCGAACTGGATAACTGGGGCAGTCGCCATCGCTTTGGCGTGACGGCCCTGCCGCCCGCTACCTTGGCCTCCAGCCTGGATCTGCGCGGTGAATTGCACGGCAGAGCCGAGCAGCCTCTGGATCAGTGGGAGGGGCAGGTTTTCACCCGTCTGGATTACGCGGATCTGGCCGCCTGGGGCGCCTGGGTGGATTACCCGGTGAGTCTGCCCCGCGGTCGAGGCGGTGTCCGTTTGTGGCTTGGGCGGGATGACGGGGCTTGGGAAGGGGTAGCGGATCTGGCGCTGCGGGATCTACGCCTGCGTCTGGAGCCTCAGCTGCCGGAACTGGATTTGACCCGCCTGGAAGGGCGTATTGCCCTGACTCAAGGGCCTGGGAGGCTCCAGCTCAACACCCGGCAGTTGCAACTGGAAACCCGGGATGGCTTGCATCTTTCGCCTCTGGATCTGGCTGCCGACTGGCGGGGTGAGGCCGGGCAGCCCGGGCAAGGCAGTATCAAGGCCAACCAATTTGATCTGCAGGTGCTGGCGGGACTGGCCGCTTACCTGCCGCTGGATACCACCAGCCGGGAGCTCCTGGCGCGACACCAGCCCCGGGGGCGCATCCGTCAGTTGCAAGCCAGTTGGGATGCGCGGGATGGTTCCTGGAATAAATACAGCCTCAAGACGGCTTTTGAGGGCCTGGGGCTCAAGGCTCACCAGGTGTTGCCCGGCGCTCAGGGGTTGGCCGGCGAGTTGGAGGCCAATCAGGACGGGGGCAGTCTGCAGCTGGATGCACGTAAGTCCTCCCTGGATCTGCCTGCCATTTTTGCCGAGCCGGAAATTCCCCTGGACCGACTGGTGGCCCAGGTGGATTGGAGCCAGGTGGGACGTGGCGATGATGCGGGGATGGAGGTACGCATTCAGCGCCTGGATTTTAGCGGCCCCTATGCGGCAGGTCAGGTGAGTGGCACCTATCGGACCGAGCCGGACGGCCCGGGGGTGATTGATCTGCAAGGGGGGATTTCCCAAGCCAAGGCTACGGAGGTCTGGCGCTTCATTCCCAAGGTGGTGAATCCCGATGTGCCCGCCTGGCTCAAGCAGGGCTTATTGGCCGGCTCCGGCACCGATGCTCACTTGGTGCTCAAGGGTAATCTCAAGGACTTCCCCTTCCGGGACCCGGCCCTGGGGCAATTCCTGATTACCGCCAAGGCCAAGAATGTGACCATCCATTACGGGCGTGACTGGCCTGTGATCGAGGGGGTGGAGGCGGATATGAGCTTTGGGGTGGGGATGCAGATTCGCGCCCATTCAGGCCATATTCTGGGGGCCAAGTTGGGGGAAACCACGGCAGATTTGCCGGACTTCGATGTGATGGACGAGCTGCTGATGGTCCGAGGCAAGGCCTCCGGAGAGACTGCAGAGTTTTTCAAATTCATTGACCGGAGTCCGGTGGCGGCCACCATCAATCACTTTACCGAGGGCATGAGTGCATCCGGCCACGGACGGCTGGACCTGGATCTGGGGCTGCCTCTGCGTCGCATTGATGACGCCAAGATCAAGGGACGCTATACCTTCGAAGGTAACCAGATCGGTTTCGTCCCTGGCTTACCTCCGGCCACTGGTGT
>QKDJ01000270.1 GCA_003252145.1 Azovibrio restrictus | reverse complement strand
CGCGGTAAAGTGCCCGGATTATGGAGTACACAACCCGTCGGCTTTTGACCCAAGTCAACCCGGAGGCAACTTTTCTCCCGCTTTAGCGTCCGTCTCAAGCACCTCTCCTGAGGCCTCGCCATTGTTTTGCTTAGGCCTGTCATCATCCATCAACACCTTGAAACCAGGCCCCTCAAGATCATCGAACTGCCCTCCCCTTACGGACATCCAGAACACCACCGCAATGGCAAACACCAGCACTACGGAAATGGGAATGAGCAAATACAAACTCTCCATTAGCGAAACTCCTTATTCTGGATACGCAAAGCATTAAGTACCACCAAGAGGGAACTGGCAGACATACCAATTCCTGCTGCCCATGGAGTCACATGCCCCAGGGCCGCCAGAGGCAACGCCAGGAAGTTGTAGGCGAAAGACCAAAGCAGATTCTGGCGGATGACCCGTAGCGCAAATTTGCAGCGGTGCACCCCATGGCGTAAATGCTCCAGATTCTCGGACAGCAGCACCAGATCCGCCTGGGTACGAGCCAGCTGTGCTCCCGCCCCCATGGCGATGGATACCTGGGCCTGAGCCAACACGGGGGCATCATTCACTCCATCGCCCACCATGGCTACAACAGCACCTTGTGCCTGCAATCCCAGTACCGCATCCCGTTTGTCCTGGGGTGACATAGTCGCTCGCACATCGGCAATACCCAGCTGGGCCCCGACCCGGTTCGCCACGAACTCCGCATCCCCCGACATGAGCACCACGCGCGCACCAGAGGCTTTCAAGTCACCCACAAGGGCCGCCGCTTCCGGACGAATTTCATCCCCTATCCGGAAAAAGGCCAGGACACCGGATTCCCCCCCCAAGGCAACCACGGTATCCCCGGACTCCTGCCAGCCGGCAGGCCATGGCGTCGTGTTTTGTCCATCCAATTCCTGGACAAAATCCGGGCGGCCAACACGTAGGCGCAGCCCTTCAACAAAACCTTCCAAGCCCTTCCCCGCCTCCGCATGGACCTCCGATGCAGGAGGCAACTCGATGCCCACAACCTCACGCCGCAAGGCCTGAGCCAAGGGATGCTCGGATGCCTGCTCCAAGGCCGCAGCCAAACGTAGCGCATCGTCTTGGTTAGCAGCGGCAACAGGCCAAACCTCCAGCAAGCGCATTTCGCCACGAGTCAGCGTGCCCGTCTTGTCAAAAACGAAATGGGTCGCTCGAGCCAGGGTTTCCACCCCATGCCCTCGGGTCACCAGCAAACCGTCCTTGGCCAAGGCGCCTGCCGCAACCGTCAAGGAAATTGGGGTCGCCAATGCCAGGGCACAAGGACAAGTCACCACCAAGACGGAAACCGTGATCCAAAGCGCCTGAGATGGATCCACCCAATACCAGCCCAGGGCTACCAACACAGCAAAAAGCAACAGCGCCCCGACAAACCACTGGGCAATCCGGTCCGCCATCACCACAATGCCCGGCTTTTCCGCAGCAGCCCGTTCCATCAAACGAATAATGGAGGACAGGCGTGTCCCTTCACCCACCTGCTCTACCCGCAGAACCAGGGGATTTTCCATATTGACCGCGCCACCGGTCACCTTGTCACCTGGTTGCTTTGAAATGGGCCGACTCTCACCGGTGAGCAGAGCCTCATTGGCGTTACCCCGCCCTTCCAGCACGACACCATCCGCAGGAATAATGTCCCCCGGGCGCACCAGGACCACATCCCCCACCTTGAGGTCAGCCACCACTATCTGCTCCGGCTCCCGGCTGGCGGGAAACCCGTTCAGGCGCTGACAGAAGGCCGGCAGCAGTTTGGTCAAGGCCTCGGTCACACTGACCGCCTTCTGGCGAGCCGTCATCTCCAGATAGCGCCCGCCCAGCAGGAAAAACACGAACATGGCCACCGAGTCGAAATAGACCTCACCACTCCAGGTCAAGGTTGCCCAGACACTGGCTACGAAAGCCACACCGACCCCCAGAGCTACGGGCACATCCATGCCCACCCGGCGAAGACGCAAATCCCGCCAAGCCCCTTTGAAGAAAGGAGCCGAGGAATAAAACACCACCGGCAGGGTCAGTACCAGACTCGCCCAACGAATCAGGGTCTCGATGTCCATGGACATGTCGCCCTCGCCCGCCATGTAGACGGGAATGGCGTACATCATCACCTGCATCATGCCGAAGCCGGCCACCCAGACCCGCCACAAAGCCTCCCGGCGCTCTTTCTGGGCCAGTTGCTCGTGCTTGGTGGCGTCGTAGGGATAGGCCCGATAACCGATGGAGGAAATGGCCGTCAGAATGTCCGAGAGTTTGATGCGACTTGAGTCCCAACGAACCCGAGCCCGGCGCGTGGCGTAATTCACATCCACCCCGGTCACCCCCTGCAACTGACCTATATGCCGCTCATTGAGCCAGACACAGGCGGCACAAGTGATGCCTTCAAGCATCAGGGAGGCTTCCAGCTCGTGTTCACCCAGTTCCCGCACGAAGCTTTTCTGGAACTCCGCGTGGTCGAACATGGCCAGCTGATCCAGTACGGCGGGCATGGCTTCCCGGGGGGATTCGGGCATGGCATCCCGGGAGGTGTAGTAGTCCTCCAAGCCGTTTTCCACGATGGCCTGAGCTACGGCCTGACAGCCGATACAGCACATGTCCCGCTCTATTCCCTTGATGGGCACCTGCAACTGGACATCATCCGGAATCGGGAGACCACAGTGATAGCAAGGTTCGGCCGTATTGTCCTGCGGCACGAGAGCAGGGGAGGCAAGCTGTTCAGACATGGAATTCAAGTTTTCAAGGCACCCATTTGCCCAAAAAGAGCGGGGAGTATAAACCCTGCATCACCGACACCCCACAAAGAAAAAGGCAGCCCTCATCAGGCTGCCTTTTCACCATGAAATCCATGGTGCCGGATAGAGGAG
>QKDJ01000218.1 GCA_003252145.1 Azovibrio restrictus | reverse complement strand
AAAGGCATAGTGGAACAGCACCACCACCAGGGCGGCCATGAAGCGCAGCAGGTCCAGCTCGTTGACCCGGTCAGCCCTGGGGTCGTCCATGAGCATTCCCCGACAGGACGGGGCCACGAATGGTGGCTGGTTGGCCAGCCCAGATCAGGTCATAGGCGGCCAGCAGCTTGGGGATTTCATAGTCCCAGGCCAGTTCGTTTTCCACCCGGTTTCGGCCAAAGGCCCCCATGCGCTGGCGCTGGGGAGCGTCGTCCAGGAGCTGCAGCAGCTTTTCCGCCATGTCCACCGGATCATTCTTCCTGGCGTAAAGAGAAGCCTCCCGGGCCGAGAAGCGGCCTTCGGTCAGGTCGAACTGGACCATGGCCTTGCCCAGGGCCATGTATTCCATGATCTTGTTCATGGTGGATTTGTCGTTCATCTCATTGGCCACATCGGGATTCACGCAGATGTCGGCGGTGTTGAGCATGGCCAGCATGTCCTTGTCGGGAATGCGGCCGGTGAAGGTCACGTAGTCCGCCACCCCCAGGGTCTGGGCCAGTTGCCGCATTTCTGCCAGGGAGGTGCCGCCCCCCACCAGTCCGAAGTGCACATCGCTGCGGCCCAGGACGAACACCATGTGACGCACGGCTTCCAGGAGCAGATCCACGCCTTCCTGCTTGCCCATGACCCCCACGTAACCCACCAGATAGTTGCGTCCCTGCTTCAGGGCGGGCTCCGGGGCCATGATCTTCATGCGTTCCAGGCTGGGGCCGCTACGCACCACGATGACCCGCTCCGGGGCCATGCCGCCTCGTTCCATGGCGATGCGCCGGTAGGATTCGTTGGTGGCGATGGATACGTCCGCCGTGCGGAAGGTCCAGCGTTCCGCCTTCAGGAGCAGCCGATAGAAGAAGTCCCGGCGGCCGAACTTGGCCTCGTACAGTTCCGGGTTCAGGTCGTGATGATCGAAGAGAAACTTCTTGCCGAAGAGCTTGAAGAAACCGCCGATGAGAAAGAACAGGTCCGGGGGATTGCAGGCGTGGATTACGTCGAAACCCTGGTTCCAGAGCACTTTCAGGCTGAGCCGGAAGCTGTGGAACAGGGCGGCGGCGTATTCCATGGCATAGCCCAGGGCGCCTTCTGCCTCCACGGGAAGCCGGTAGCGGTAGATATGCACGCCTTCCAGGCATTCGTAGGTGGATTCGTAACACTTGCCCGTGGGGCAGATGATGGAGACCCCATAGCCCGCCTTTTGCAAGGTGGTGGCTTCCTGCCAGACGCGCCGGTCGAAGGGGCTGGGCAGGTTTTCCACCAGGATCAGGACCCGCCGGGATGGGCCCGGGCTAGTTGCCTGGGAGGGGGATGGAGGGCTGGCCATGGCAATCTCCTACCAGCAGATACCTTCATAAACACCCATGATGCTGCGGGTGTCGCAGATGCGGACGAAGTCGATGACATTCTGTCCATACCTCAGCCGCATGGGCAGGTCCCGGAATTCCTCGGCGGCATTGCCGATGATGATGGTCTGGGCATGCTCCAGCACCTCGTTCATGGTGGGCACCATGAGCCGTGAAATATGGGGAATGTGGTTGAGGATGTAATCCCGATTGGCGCCCCGGATGCTGGCAATGCTCACGTTGCGGTCGTAGATGCGCAGATCGTAGCCTTTGCCCAGAAGCCGCTCGGCCAGTTCCACCACGGGGCTTTCCCGCAGGTCGTCGGTACCGGCCTTGAAGCTGAAACCGAGGATGCCGATCTTTTTTTCTCCCTTATCCACTACGGCCTGGATGCCCCGTTCCACCTGCAATTGATTGCTGGGCAGAATGGAGGCCAGGATGGGGACGGACAGGTCCATGGTCTTGGCCTTGTAGAGCAGGGCGCGCAGGTCCTTGGGCAGGCAGGAGCCACCAAAGGCAAAGCCGGGCTTCAGGTAGTAGGGGGAAATGTTGAGTTTGGTGTCCTGACAGAAGATGTCCATGACCTTGTGGCCATCCACGCCGAGGCTCTTGCAGATATTGCCGATCTCGTTGGCAAAGCCCACCTTGAGGGCATGCCAGGAGTTGTCGGCGTATTTCACCATTTCCGCCGTTTCAATGTCCGTACGCACCATGGGGCCCGGAGTCTGTTCGTAGATTCGCGCCAGCACGTCGCCACTGGCGGGGCCCAGTTCGCCGATCACGGTGATGGGCGGGTGGTAATAGTCATGAACCGCCGTGCCTTCCCGCAGGAATTCCGGGTTGATACAGACCCCGAAATCCAGCCCGGCCTGCTTGCCCGAGTGCTCTTCCAGGGTGGGAATCACCACTTCCCGGATAGTGCCCGGCAGCATGGTGCTGCGCATGACCACCACCGGCGCCCCGTCGTGATTGGTGAGCAGGTAGCCGATCTGCTCGCAAACCCGGCGCACATAGGTCAGGTCGATGCCCCCATTGGGGCGGCTGGGGGTGCCCACACAGACGAAATAGATGTCGCACAGACGCAGGCCCTCATCGTCCATGTCTGTGGTGGCCCGGAGGCGACCGGCTTGCACCTGTTCCTCCACCATGGCGGGAATGTCCTTTTCCACAATGGGGGACTGGCCGGAATTCACCAGATCCACCTTGACGGGTTCCGGGTCCACCCCGATTACCTGATGGCCGGCCTTGGCAAGACAACAGGCCGACACGACCCCCACATAACCGAGACCCATGATGCCGATTTTCATTTTTCATCTCCTGTGCTGGTGATGGTGCGAAGCATGGTCTGAAGGATTCTATGATCCTTCCCTTGCTTCCAGCTTGGTGGCTTCCGGTGATGGGGGCTGTTTGCTCCATCTAGTCCGATAGGACCAGAAGCTCGGTTTGCATGTGGGTAAAACCCGTCAGCTGGCAATGCCAGCGCAGGGTGGGGGCGACGACCTTGCAATCGAAAGCGGGGGAATACCAG
>QKDJ01000308.1 GCA_003252145.1 Azovibrio restrictus | reverse complement strand
GTATCTCCGTGAGCGTTACGGAGCTTGAGAATATTCATGTCCAACTCAAAGAGCATGGCCCGCTTCCAGGGATCACGCACCAGACTCTGGGTCCACAGGAAAGAGGCGATGCGCGCCCCCTTGGTCACCGGCTCAACCCGGTGCAGGCTGGTGGAGGGGTAGACGATGGCATCGCCAGCCGCGAGTTTGACCTCATGGCAGCCGTAGGTGTCCTCTGCGATCAATTCCCCGCCTTCATATTCATCCGGGTCGGACAAGAAGATGGTGGTGGAAACATCAGTACGGATGGCATCCCGCGTGCCGTGGGGATAACGGATGGCATTGTCGATGTGGTTGCCATAGTGACCGCCGTTTTCATAACGATTGAAATAAGGCGGCAGAATATGTTTTGGCAGTGCTGCAGAAAAAAACAGGGGATGTTTCCACAGGGCCTCCACCATGATCTTGCGTAGAGCCTCTATGGCGGCTGAGCCTTCCGGCAACTGCATGTTCTGCTTGATTTGTGCGGCTTGAGCTCCCGCCGTTGTCAGCCCATCCACCCATTCCGCCTCCGCCATGATCTGGCGGCAATGATCCACCTGGGAACGGGTCAGTAACTCCGGTATGTGCAACAACATGAGGAGACTCCTGCTCAGCTTGAGAAATAGTCAAAAAAGGGCCCGCCGCACTAGCGGTCGGGCCCATGGGGTTAGAACTTCATATTGGCGGTAAGAATCGCCTGGCGACCTGCACCCACGCTCACCATATGAGTCGTGTAAGCCCGGTTGTAGTAGGTCTTGTCAAACAGGTTGGTCACGTTCAGCCGCAGGTTGAGGTTACGGTTAACTTCGTAGCTGGCCATGGCGTCAAACAACCAATAGTCGGGCACCCACTTGGTATTGGCGGTGTTCCCGTAGACCTTGGACACGTAGTAAGCCCCGCCCCCCACTGTCAGCTTGGGGATCAACTTGTAGGACGACCACAGGCTGAAGCTGTCTTCCGGGGTATTGGGGAATTGATTGCCCTTCTGGGTCGCGTTGTTCATCCCCGCTTCCACCAATTCGCTCTTCAGATGGGTGTAACCACCAAACACTTGCCACTTGTCTGTCAAAGCACCGGCAAAGCCCAACTCGAAGCCCTTAGTCTCTTGCCGGCCGGCCGTTTCATAGGTGGAGGCATCCACCTGAACCTTGGCGTTGGTCTTGTCCAGCTTGAAGATGGCACCCGTCAGACTCAGGCGATTACCCAACAGATTCCATTTGGTACCCAGCTCGATACTGCGCACCTTTTCCGGCTCCAGATCCTGATAAGTCAGGGTGGCGCCACTGGTCCCCAGGTTGTCAGTACCATCACCAGTGGTCATGCCAGACGGATTGGCCGCCGTAGCATAGTTCAGGTAGATGCTCCCGTTTTCTACCGGTTTGAAGACAACCCCAGCCTGGTAGCTGGTGAAGCTGACATCACTTTCAACACTTGCAGGTGTAAATGCGGCTCCAGCGGTAGTTTTCCCATTGGTGGAATAGGTATCCGCCTGGGTTTTGAACCAGTCGTGCCGGACTCCCAGGTTGAGCAGCCACTGAGGTGTCAAGCTCAGGGTATCGAACACATAGATGCTGCGATTGGTGGTCTCGTATTCGGTACCCACATTACTGCGCCTGACAGTCCCATTCCATGGGTCATTGGGATTGGGGTTGTAAATGTCGGCGAAGGTCGCACCATTGATCTGCACCCCGTTGATGTTGGTACCGGTTACCAGATAACCCCGGCTATCGGTTTCCATGTGACTGATTTCAAAGCCCGTCGAAATCTTGTGCTTGATCGCCCCCGTAGAGAATTCACCCACCAGATCGGTAGCATTGATCAAAGCATTGGATTCGGAGTGACGATTTTTGGAATTACGATTCAAATAGCCAGATGGGATCGTCGTCCCTGAAACGGTAATGTTGCCATTTGTGATATTGAGCCCACTGCTATCACCAGGGTTGCTCGCCACGTAATCATTGAGGGATTTGGAGTAACGGGTGGTATTGCGGATGGTCCAATTGCTATTGATGTCATGTTCCAGCTTCACCGTTCCGGAATCCATTTCGGTCTTGCGGAAATCACGATCCTTCAGACCGTAGAAGTTGTCGCGATCCACCTTCAAAGGACCACCGTCACCGTTGAAAACAGTGTTAGCACCAGAGCTGTAAGGATTGTTGTAAGGAACCCCATAGTCGGGCATGTCATCTGTCTCATAGTGATACAGACTCACCGTGGCGCGGGTAGGCGTACCCAGGCCAAAAGCCGCAGAAATATTGGCGCCCAGATGATCGTAATCCACCTCATCCCGGCCCGGGGTGTCACCCTTCTCTTTCAGCAAATTGACCCGCAGGGCCACAGTATCGGACAGCTGCTGGTTGAAATCAGCTGTACCGCGCAGGTAGCTGTCGGTCCCGATACCCACGGAAGCCTCGTTGAAATTCCCCAACTTGGCCGTCTTGGTGGTCAGGTTGATACTCCCCCCCACTGCACCGCCACCACTGAAAGCAGAGTCTGCACCCTTGACCACATCCACTTGCTCAACAGCGAACATGTTGCGGGATTGGGAACTAGGGGCACGCAAGCCATCGATAAAGGTATTGGCCTGGGCATTGAAACCGCGGATCACCGGATTACCCCCCTCGGGAGCACCGCCCGCCCCCATACCAAAGGTAATACCGGGAACCGTACGCAAGGCTTCCTGCAAGGAAGCCGCATTGGTCTGCTGCAGAACCTCCTGAGGCACTACCGTCACCGTCTTCGGGGTATCCACCAGAGGTGCCGTGTATTGGGTAGAAGCCGCCGTATCTACCTTGTAGGAAGCTTCAGCTTCCGCTGTAACAGTCATGGCCGGCAAGGTCTGTTCTGCTTGCTGAGCATGAGCAGCCACAGGCAATGCCGCTGCCATTAGC
>QKDJ01000023.1 GCA_003252145.1 Azovibrio restrictus | reverse complement strand
CCCTGTGTGAGACTGGAGCGCTACTGAAATCCCTTGGCTATCACTTCAGCTGAATAAATTTTCGCAAAGCCAGTCGGCTGCCTGATCCGCACCATGGACAGGGAATCCGGGGGCCGGAGGCAGGCTCCAGAGGGTCTCCAGCTCCGCCAGCACCTCCCCCGCCGCCAGGACTTGAGGTTCCACAACAGCGCAGCGGGCATGCTGTTTCAACCAGTCCGTGAGCACTTGCTGCTCCGGCCAGTCCTCCCGGGCCTGATACAGCACCGGCACGCCCAGAGCGGCGGCCTCCACGAAAGTGCCATAGCCCGGTTTGGTAATAATGGCGTCCATCCCCGCCAGCAGGGTGGTAAAGGCTGCCCCGCGACAATTGTGGCTCCGGGCGTCCGGATGGGTGCAGTGCCACTCTTCAGGCACCCACCACTCCACACCGGGATGCCGGGGCCAATCCTCCAGGGGGAGACGCATGGTAATACCTCCCATGGCAATCAGAATCCGGCGCACGCCCTCCGTGGGCCAGGCTCCTACAGGCTTGCGGCGCTGAGGCAATGTGGGGATCACGGGTGCGATGGCCAAGGTATTGCCCAGGTTCTGCATGGGCATGGCCGGCTCGCAACGCAGGAAGCCACGGGCCGAATCATAGGCGGCCAGCATCTGCTCATGGATAGGTGTAGCCCAGGTTTCATGACCAAAGAAATGCAAAAACAGATCGGCCCAGTTGAGGGAACACAGGGCTGCAGCAGGCAAACCGGCCCGGGCGGCCCCGGCCAGAGGCAGGTAGCTCACATCACTGAGCACATGGCTGATGTTCAATCCGGCCAGCAGGCGCGACTCGGCAGCCACGCGCCCCTCCCAATCCTCGTGAGCGGTCTGATAGGCATGGGCGCTGGCCGCCATGTCAATGCGCACTGCATCGTGCATGACATAACCAAAATCGCTGCTTTCATGAAGATGCAGGAAAGGGGCGCCAATACGGGACTGCAGCTGGTGCAAATCAAGCCCGGAACGGATCACCAGCGCCAGCCCGGGTTGCCGATCATGGAGGGCATTGAGCACCGGGGCCATCTGGGCCAAGTGGCCCAGACCATGAGGAGAAATATCGACGAACAGACGCATGGTCAGAACAATCGGGCCAGGTAGGCCCCCTCAGTCTCGGCTGACAGGGGAAGCCATACCCGGTGGCCGCTGCCAGGAGCCACATCCACGGCCTGGCCTTCGGCATTTTCCATGCGCTCCACGGACACGATCCGGTTACCGGCCGGATGCACGATCTCGATCCGGTTGCCCGTCTCGAAGCGATTCTTCACGGTCACTTCCATCAGTCCCCTTTCCGGGTCGAAACGGCAGGCATCGCCCACGTACTGGCTGCGGCTGGATTCGGAATAGCCCTTCAGGTAATTCTGGTACTCGGCATCGTGATGACGTTGGTAAAAACCATCGGTATAGCCCCGGTTCGCCAAACTTTCCAGTTCCGTCAGCAGTTCCGGGTTAAAGGGGCGCCCCGCCATGGCGTCATCCATGGCACTACGATAGCTCTGACAGGTGCGGGCCACGTAGTAGGCGCTCTTGGTGCGGCCTTCGATCTTGAGGGAGTCTATGCCCATTTCCACCAGTTTGTGCACGTGCTCGATGGCGCGCAGATCCCGGGAGTTCATGATGTAGGTGCCGTGCTCGTCTTCCTCGATGGGCATCAGCTCCCCGGGCCGGTGCTTTTCTTCCAGCAACCAGACCTTTTGCTCGGGCTTGGGCTTGAACAGACCGGTGACGGCATTTTCCGACGGGGCCACCGTGGGGCGAGTCACGCCAGCGGCATCTTCCTGGGCTTCGCTCACCTTGTAGTCCCAGCGGCAGGAATTGGTGCAGCTGCCCTGGTTCGGGTCCCGGTGATTGAAGTAGCCGGACAGCAGACAGCGGCCCGAATAGGCGATGCAGAGAGCCCCGTGCACGAAGACTTCCAGCTCCATATCCGGACACTCCTGGCGAATTTCCGCCACCTCGTCCAGGGACAGCTCCCGGGACAGGATGATCCGGGAGAGCCCCAGCTTCTTCCAGAATTTCACCGCCGCCCAATTCACCGTATTGGCCTGTACCGACAGGTGGATGGGCATCTCCGGCCAGGCTTCCCGCACCATGTCGATGAGCCCCGGGTCCGCCATGATCAGGGCGTCCGGCTTCAGGGCCACCACTTCGGCCATATCCTTCAGGTAAGTATGCAGCTTGGCGTTGTGGGGAAAGATGTTGCTCACCACATAGAACTGCTTGCCCGCCGCGTGAGCCTCCTGAATCCCCAGGGACAGATTCTCCATGGTGCCGAATTCATTGTTGCGCACCCGCAGGGAATAGCGGGGCTGGCCTGCATAGACCGCATCGGCGCCAAAGGCGAAAGCCGTGCGCATCATGGTCAGGGAGCCGGCCGGGGCGAGGAGTTCGGGAGTACGGGAAGGCATTCGGTTAGAATCTTGAAAAAACGAGATTTTACCTGTCCATGTCCGAAGAAATCCTTATCAATTTCACCCCCCAGGAGACACGGGTCGCCGTCATGGCCCAAGGGGTGGTTCAGGAACTCCATATCGAGCGCACCGCCAACCGTGGTCTGGTGGGCAACGTCTACCTGGGGAAGGTAAGCCGCATCCTGCCCGGCATGCAGTCCGCCTTCATCGAAGTGGGCCTGGAACGCACCGCCTTCCTGCACGTGGCCGACATTTGGCAACCTCGGGACCCCAATGTGGAGCATGGGCGGGAGCATCACAAACCCATCGAAAAAACCCTGTCGGAAGGCCAGAGCATTCTGGTCCAGGTGATCAAGGACCCCATCGGCACCAAGGGCGCCCGGCTTTCCACCCAGATTTCCCTGGCCGGACGAATGCTGTTGTACCTGCCCGAGGAAAAACGGATCGGCATTTCCCAGCGCATTGA
>QKDJ01000176.1 GCA_003252145.1 Azovibrio restrictus | reverse complement strand
ATGATCATGCGCCACAGGTCATCGCCGATGAGTTGCAGTTCCCGCTGGTCTGCCCCGTCGTAGTCCTCGGTTTTGTTACCCACACCCAGGAGGGCCAGAATGCGCCCGTTTTCCATGATGGGCACGCTCACATGCCGGTTCAGGGGGATGGGGCCGGGAGGGCGTCCTCGGTCAGTGATCTGGTCATAGTCGTTGTGAACCACAGGCTTGCGGCGACGCAGACTGTCGGCCCAGGGACCGGCTTCTGCCAGGGAGTAACTGCGGTTCCAGCTGGCCTCGCACAGGATCAGGGTGTCTGAACACCAGGTGCTCAGCTCGATCTGTGCTTCCGACGGCTGGACCAGATGCAGGTAACCCACGTGACTGCCAGTCAAGCGTACGGCCTCGTCTACCGCCAGTTGCAGCAGTTCCTTTTCACTGAGTTCACCGGCCTTCTGGCTCATGGCAAACATGGCCGTGAGGCGCTGGTCGCTCAGGGTCAGGCGTCGGTTGACGGCCTCCAGCTCTGCCGTGCGGGCGGTGACCAGACTTTCCAGGTGATTCCGATGCTGGGCCAGTTCCAGCTCGATACGCTTTTTCTCGGTGATATCGGTATCGATACCCCGGTAGCCGGTCAGCCCACCCTGGGAGTCGAAAATGGGAACACCGCTGGAGAGCAGGTGCCGAAGACTGCCGTCCTTGTGCAGGTGGGCGTTTTCCACATCCCGGAAAGGACGGGGATGGGGATGAAGCTGAGTGTCGATCCAGGCCCGCATCTGTACCGCGTCTTGCGGCCGCATGAAGGCGGTGAAGGGGTGCCCTAGCATTTCTGCCGGTTGGTAGCCCAGGGTCTGGAGCACCGTGTCCGAGATGTAGGTGAAGCGTAGTTCCGTGTCCACTTCCCAGACCCAGTCGGCCATGGTGTGGGTGATGTCGCGAAAACGCTGTTCGCTGGCACTCAGGGCTTCCGCATTGTGTTGGGCCTCCGTTACATCCCGGGCGATGCCCAGGACGGCAAAAGCCTGACCGTCCCCATCGTACAAGGCCATTTTCTGCACTTCATAGAGACGGGACTCTCCCGTGTCCTGGAAGGTCAGCCATTCCAGGTTCTTGCAGGGCTTGCCGGAGCTGAGGGCACGCTTGTCATTGGAGCGAAAAAACTCAGCCTGGTCCGGGGTTACGAACTCGAAGTCCGTGTGGCCGATGATTTCCTTTTCACTGGCGCCATAGATGCGTTCGAACAGGGGATTGCAGGCCAGGTAGCGGCTCTCCGTGTCCTTGATCCAGGCCGGATCTGGCAGGGCCTTGAAAAATTGCAAATGCTCGATAGGGCGAACCGTGGCGGCAGGTAGCAGGACGGCATTCATGGGCGAGGGCTCGGGAAGGTGGGGCATGGTTTCCATGATTCCCGAAACGAAAGGCCTTGCCAGCCCGGACAAACCCTTGTCAGGACCTAGGGTAAACCCCGGTTCACCTGGACGACTTACTTGCCTAGCATTAGGGCATTGAGCAATCACGTACCAGGGGAACGCTCGTTTCCCTGGACTGAGCAGGAGGTGGAGTCATGACTGTTACGCTATCGGAGGCTTACCGGGACTTCCCGGGTCTGGAGGTACTGGTCCGTACCTTGGGGGGTAACGAAAGCATGGCCCTGCGCCTGGCTCAGATGTTCCTGGATAGCCACCAGCTTTCTCTGGATATGCTGGAGTCTGCAGTGCAATGCAGCGACCTCCAGGCCATCAAACGCATTGCCCACGATATTCGGGGCTCCTGCGCGGTCTTTGCGGCGGATGCTTGTCTGGATATTGCGCGGAAGATCGAAAATGATCTGGCAGAGGGGTGCCTGGAGGAGTGGCGGGAGGATTGCTGCCGCCTGCGTCAGGCAGTGCTGAATATGGCTGAAGGATTAGGGCGTTTTGTCGAGGCGGTGCAAGGAGATGAGCGGAGCGTCAGCTGATCAGCCCACGCTGCATGGCGTAGCGGGTCAGGCCGGCCACGTCGGTGGCGCCGGTGCGTTCCATCAACTGGGTCCGGTGGAATTCCACGGTCTTGGGGCTGATGTCCAGGTCCCGGGCGATTTCCTTGGTGGTGAGCCCCGAGGCCACCAGACGCAGGATTTCGATCTGGCGGGTGGTAAGACTGGTGCTTGGGGTATTGGCACCGCCCAGAACCCGATTGATGAGTTTTTCCTGGATGCGGGGTGAGAGAAAACGGCCCCCTGCCATGACCGTGGTCAGGGCCAGTTGAAGCTCTGCCAGGGCAAAATCCTTGAGCATGTATCCGTTGATGCCGGCGGCCAGGGCCTGGTCCACCACTTCCTGGCGCTCGACTCCCGAGAGTATCAGCAGCTTGATATTCGGGTCGAAGGCCCGCACCCGTTGCGCTGCTTCAATACCCGAGATGCCCGGCATGGTGATGTCCAGCACAGCCACCTGGGGCTTCAAAGTCTGGATGGCGGCAATGGCCTGTTCCCCATTCTCGCATTCGGCAATGACTTCATTGCCGGGCATGCTCTCCAGCAAGGCACGGATACCGGCACGGATTAGTACTTGATCATCAGCGAGCAGGATTTGGGTCTTTGCCATGAACAAGGAGTCAGAATGCAGTTGTCCAAAATTGTAAGCCCAAAGTCATCAGGAAGCGTAGCGCGCCTGTTTCATACCAAGGCGGCTAGAATGACCACATCTTTCGTACAAAGGTAGCTGTCATGAAAGGGAGCGCTTCACCCTCAGCCGTTCCTGTTTTCATACGAGACCGCCGTTGGTGGTGGTTGCTGGGGATATTGTGGCTGGCGGTGGTGATCTTGTCGGCCCTATTCAATATCCGGGCACATCGAACCCAGACCGAGGCTGTAGCGGTGGAAGGGGCACGCAACATGTTCCGCATGGTGGTGCTGGCCCGTAGCTGGAATGCCTCCCACGGGGGGGTGTATGTACCGGTGGGGCCCAATGTACAGCCCAATCCTTACCTGACTGTGCCCAACCGGGATGTAACCACTACCGATGGTCAACGTCTGACCCTGATCAATCCCGCCTATATGACCCGGCTGATCGGCGAGCTTTCTGCCGGAGATTCCGGGACCCGTTTTCGCATTACCAGCCTGCGTCCCCTGCAACCAGCCAATGCGCCGCTGGAGTGGGAGCGTCAGGCCCTGGAGTCCTTCGAGAATGGCTTGCCTGAGTATATACAGGTGAATACCACTGAGCAGGGCAGGGAACTCCATTACATGGCCCCCTTGCGGGTGGAGCCCGCCTGTCTGGCCTGTCATGCAGGGCAGGGCTACAAGCTGGGAGATATTCGGGGCGGCATTAGTATAGCCATCCCCTATGGGCCCATTGCCGCGGCCCAGCAGATCAGCCAGAGGGCAATCCTCCTGGCCCATGCCCTGGTTTTCCTGATCGTGGCCTTCATCGGCTGGTCCCTGTTGTCCCTGTTGCGGCGTCGCTGGCTGGAGCTGGCCGACATGGTGGTACGCCTGGAGAGCAGTCACCGGCAGATGCTGCAGTCGGAAAAGCTGGCCTCGGTGGGGCAACTGGCTGCCGGGGTGGCTCACGAAATCAACAATCCACTGGGTTATGTGAGCTCCAATCTGAACAGTCTGGGTCATTATGTTCATAGCCTGGTTGGCTTGGTGGAGGTGGGGCGCAAGGAGGTCATTACCCCGGAAGCCTGCACTGTGGCGGACTACGACTTCATCAAGGATGACGTGCAGGGGCTGTTGCAGGAATCCCGGGATGGCCTGGGGCGGGTCAAGAAGGTGGTCGCCGACCTGATGGATTTTGCCCAGCTGGATCACCAGGAGTGGCGGGAAACCACCCTGAAGCAATGTGTGGAAGACACCCTGGGTATGCTGGGGCACGAGTTGCGGGGGCGGGCGGGTCTGGTGGAAGTCCATGGGGAGCCTGCGTTGGTCCGTTGCATTCCGTCCCAGATTCATCAGGTGCTGATGAATTTGCTGCTTAACGCAGTCCAGGCCCTGGAGGAGGATGGAATCATCACGATCAGGACCGGGGCCGGGCAAGAGCAGGCCTGGGTTCGGGTGGAGGACAACGGGGTGGGCATGAGCCCGGAAATCCTGCAGCAGGTCTTCGAGCCCTTCTTCAGTACCCGGCCTGCCGGAACGGGAAGCGGTCTGGGCCTGGCTGTGGCCCGGGATATCGCCAGGCGCCATCGGGGCGAATTGATGGGGGAAAGCGAGTTGGGACAGGGTAGCGTCTTTACCTTGTACCTGCCCTTGGCCGCCCTTGAACCCAATCCTGCATGACGCAAGTTTCATGAATTCTATAAACCGTCATGCTCTGAGAATTGCTGCTATTTATGTGGTCTGCAGCATTCTTTGGATCGTGTTTTCTGACCGGCTGTTGATCTTCCTGGTGACAGAGGTTTCCCAACGTAACCAGTTGCAGACGGCCAAAGGGCTGGGCTTTGTTCTTCTGACAGCGGTGCTGTTGTATTACCTGATTGCCCGGGTTTTTCGTGCCCGCTTGGTGACCGAAGGTCATTTGCTGGAGTTGCAGCGCATCATCGACCGGTCCCCGGTGGTGGCCATGGCCTGGAAAAACGAGCCGGGTTGGCCGGTCTGTTTCGTCAATGACTCCATTCGTCAGTGGGGCTATTGCCCGGAGCAATTGCTGGAAGGACGACTTTCTTTTGCTCAACTGATTCATCCGGATGATGTGACTCGGGTGGAGCAGGAAGTGGTCCGTCATCTGGCTCAAGGACCTGATGATTACACCCAGGAATACCGGCTTAAAACAGCGGCAGGACAGTGGGTCTGGGTGAGCGACCGGACCTGGGTGGAGCGGGATGCGGAGGGTCGGGTGATGCGCATCCGGGGGGTGCTGCAAGACGTGACCCTGATCCAGCAGAGCCAGGCTCGGCTGGAGGCCAGTGAAGGACGTCTGCGGGCTTTGGTGACCACCATTCCCGATCTGGTCTGGCTCAAGGATATGGACGGGGTTTATCTGAGTTGCAATTCAGTCTTTGAACGCTTGTTCGGGGCCAAGGAAGCAGAGATCGTGGGTAAGACCGACCATGATTTTGTGGATCGGGATCTGGCCGATTTCTTCCGGGACAACGACCGCAAAGCCATGGAAAAAGGTGGGCCCAGCATCAATGAGGAATGGCTGACCTTCGCCGAAGATGGTCGCCAGGGCTTGTTTGAAACCATCAAAACACCGGTACTCGATGCCCATGGTCATCTGGTGGGGGTGTTGGGGATTGCCCGGGAGGTGACCCAGGCTCGGGAGTCCCAGGAGGCTTTGCGCCGCCTGACCCAGGAACTGGAGCAGCGGGTGGCTGAGCGCACGGCGGAACTGGAGGCTCTAAACCGGGAGCTGGAAGCGTTCTCCTATTCGGTCTCCCATGACCTGAAAGCGCCCTTGCGAAGCATCGACGGTTACAGCCAGTTGCTCCACGAGGATTATCGGGGGTGCCTGAACGAAGAGGGGCAGCTGTTCTTGCAGCGAATTCGTCAGGGTGTGACCCAGATGTACGGGCTGATCGAGGATTTGCTGGCCTATTCCCGCATGGAGCGCCGTCCTTTGGAATCGGCGCCGGTGGATGTGCTGCGCCTGTTGGATGATTTGCTCAAGGACCAGCAGGATGCACTCATGGCGGCTGGCCTGGAGGTCCAGCTTCAGACGCCGGCGAGTCTGACGCTGGCAGTGGACCGGGAAGGTTTGACCATAGCCTTGCGCAACCTTTTGGAAAACGCCATCAAATTTGGCCGAGGGGGACAGCCACCCCTGATTCAGGTGAGGCTGGAGGTACAGGAACCAAGCCCCGTTCAGGAAGGTCACACGGGCCTGGTGCGCTTTATCGTCCAGGACCATGGTATTGGTTTGGACATGAAGTACCATGACCGCATCTTCAAGATATTCCAGCGTTTGCACCGGGCTGAGGACTATCCGGGCACTGGTATAGGCCTGGCCCTGGTCAGCAAGGCCATGCAGCGTATGGGAGGGCGGGTTTGGGCGGAAAGCGTCCCGGGCTCGGGTGCCACCTTCTATCTGGAGCTACCCCAATGACAGCCTTTGCACCGCCCATTTTGCTGGTGGAAGACAATCCGATGGATTTGGATCTGACCCTGCGAGCCTTTCAGCGTCGGCATCTGACCAACCCGGTGGTTACGGCTCGAGACGGGGAGGAGGCCCTGGCCATGATGCCTTTGTGGGAAGCGGGCGAACCCATGCCGGCTGTGATCCTGCTGGATCTGAAGATGCCCCGGGTAGATGGCCTGGAGGTACTGCGTCAATTGAAGGCCCATCCCCGTTTCTGCAAGATTCCCGTGGTGGTGCTCACCTCTTCTGGCGAAGATGGCGATATCCAGAAGGCCTACGCACTGGGGGCCAATTCCTACATCATCAAACCCGTGAATTTCGAGCGCTTCCTGGCCGTGGCCGAGCAAATCGAACTTTACTGGTGTGTTCTTAACCAGTTGCCGGAGTAAGCCCATGCGCGTTCTCTACGTGGAAGACTCCGACAGCGATGCGGACCTGGCGTGCCGTTACATGGCCCGCTACGCGCCGGATATCGAACTGGAGGTGGCGGCTTCTTTGGCGGTGGCCCGTCGTTGCCTGGAGGTGGCCCGGGAGGGTATTCCCTATGATCTGCTGCTGGCGGATCTGTATTTGCCTGATGGCAGTGGTCTGGAGCTTTTGCGTGATGTTCGTCAGGAGAGTTTGAAGCTACCCGTGGTCTTGCTGACGGGCCAGGGGGATGAGCATGCGGCCATCGCTGCCTTGAAGGGCGGTGCCCAGGACTACATCATCAAGCGGGGGGACTATCTGGAGCACCTTCCCACCCTGCTGCGGGATGTGGTGCAGCGCAGTAGTGCCCTGGACTTCTCCGGTCATCAGCTTCAGGTTTTGTATCTGGAGCCTAATCCGGCGGATAGTGAGCTGACCCGCATTTATCTGCGCCAGCTCGCCCCTCAAATCCGCCTGGAGATTGTCCAGACCGGACGCCAGGTGCTGGAAAAACTGGGAGGCCATGGCATGCAGGACCAGGTACTCCTGCTGGCGGGCAAGGTGCCCGACATGGATGCCATGGAATTGGTGCGCATCCTGCGGCAGGAGCATCAGAATCAATGCCCCATTGTGTTGATTACGGGCCAGGGGAGTGAAGAGGGGGCGGCGGAGGCCTTGCACCTGGGGGTGGATGACTATCTGATCAAGACCGACGGTTATCTCAAGGCCTTGCCCCTCAATCTGGAAAAGATACAACGCCAGGTTGCCCTGGTCAGGGAAAAGGTCGCCCTGCAGGACGCCAATGAGCAGCTCAACGAAATTCTTGATGCCAGTACTACGGTCCTGTTCAAGCTGCGCTACGAAGGTGGCGTCTGGCGTCCTCTCTGGTTCAGTCCCAACCTCCAGGCCCTGGTGGGCGACGGGCCTGATGAGGCCATGGGAGCGGATTGGTGGCATGCCCGGGTCCATCCCCTGGACCGGGAGCGGGCTCTAACCCAGCAGGAAGATCTGCTGGTTACTGGTGAAGCGGTACGGGAATACCGTTTCCGTCACAAGGAAGGTCATTACCTCTGGTTGCGGGATCGCATCCGGCTCATAAAGCATGGGGATGCCCAGAGTTCCGTGGTTGTAGGAACCTGGGTGGACGTGACCCGGGTCAAGGTGGGGGAGCTGGCCTGGCAGGCTCGCATGAAGGTGCGCAGCCTGATTTTCGATGGCGCTCCCCTAGACCGGGTGCTGGAAGAAATTGTGCTCAACCTGGAAGGGATTTACACCACCTGTCGAGGGGCCATTCTGCTGCGGGATGGCCTGGGCGTGATGCAGGTTCGGGCTGCTCCGAGTCTGGATGTCACCTACCGACAACAGGTGGCGGCGGCGGGGCAGTCGGATTGTTCCCTGAAGAGTGCAACGGCCCGCAATACCCTTTTCATCGACGACATGGATGACCCACGGCTGTGCAAGGCCTGCTCCAGTTTTCATCGGGAACATGGCATTCAGAGTCTCTGGTCCCTGCCCATCGTGGCCTCCCAAGGCAAGATGCTGGGCCTCTTCAATGTCTATGCCCAGGATCACCCGGGTGACGATGAATTCATGCAGCGGCGGCTGGAGGAATTTGCCCAGATGGCGGCCCTGGCCGTGGAGCGGGTGGAAGGGGACAGGGACCAGCGGCTGGCAGCCACGGTGCTGGCCAATACTCACGACGGTGTGATGGTGACGGACCTGAGCCCGGCCATTGTGCTGGTGAATCAGGCCTGGAGCGAGATGACCGGCTATCGCTCGGAAGAAGCGTTGGGCCAGAGCCCTTCCCTGGTCAAGTCCGACCTTCAATCCCCGGAGTTCTATCAGGAAATGTGGAACACCCTGCTGAGTCAGGGAGACTGGCAGGGAGAGCTGTGGAACCGGCGTAAGAACGGGGAAACCTATCCCCAGTTTCTCAGCATCAGTACTGTGCGGGACACCACGGGCAAGCCCACCCATTTCGTGGCGGTGATGACGGACCTGTCGCACCTGCGGCAGAGCGAGCACGAACGGGACCGCCTCACCCACTACGATCCCCTCACCCAGCTGCCCAATCGACTCCTGGCCCTGGCCCGGCTGGAACATGCCATTAGTCAGGCCAGTTCGGGGGCGGTCGGGGTGATCCTGCTGGACTTGGATGATTTCAACGCCATCAATGACAGCCTGGGACATGACGTAGGGGACCGGGTCCTGCGCCTGCTGGCCCAGGAGCTGCGGGGCTGCCTGCGCCAGCAGGACACCCTGGCCCGACTGGGGGGCGACGAGTTCCTGATCATTGTCGAGCATATGGAAAAGCCGGAAGTGCTGGTCCGGTTCTGTGAGGTCATACAGGACATGCTGCACCGGCCCCGACGGCTGAGTGGCGGGCAGGAAGTCTACGTGGGTGGCAGCATGGGCCTGAGCGTGTTTCCGGAAGATGGTGCCACGGCCCACGAACTGATCCAGCGGGCCAACACCGCATTGCATCATGTGAAGCGGGAAGGCCGGGATACCTTCCGCTTCTATACCTCGGCCCTGACGGCCCAGGTGTATGAGCGGTTGAAACTGGAATCCCATCTGCGCAAGGCCCTGGAACGGGGCGAGTTGGTCCTCCATTACCAGCCTCAGGTGGATATTCTGTCCGGCAAGGTGTGCGGCATGGAGGCCCTGATGCGTTGGGAAAGCCCGGAACTGGGCCGGGTGTCTCCAGGCGCCTTCATCCCCGTGGCCGAGCAGAGTGGCCTGATCCTGCCCATGGGGACCTGGGCCCTGAACGAGGCCTGCCGCCAGAACAAGGCCTGGTTGCAGGCGGGCCTGCCACCCATGGTCATGGCGGTGAACGTGTCAGTGCGCCAGTTCAAGGCTGGCGATCTGGTGGAACAGGTCGCTCAGGTTCTGGAGGAAACCGGATTGCCTCCGTCATTGCTGGAGATCGAGCTGACGGAAAGCGCCTTCATGGAAGATGCGGAAGCGGCCATCATCACCAGTCGCAAGCTCCACGAACTGGGGGTCAAGCTGTCCCTGGACGACTTCGGTACCGGCTATTCCTCCCTGGCCTACCTTTCCCGTTTCGCCTTTGACAAGATCAAGATCGACCAGTCCTTCGTGCGGGACATCACCAGCAATCCCATCAATGCGGCCATTGCCAATGCGGCCATCGCCCTGGCTGAAAGTCTGCACATGAGTGTGCTGGCTGAAGGGGTGGAAACGGAAGCCCAGCTGGGCTTCCTGCGTCGTCAGGGGTGCCAGGTGATGCAAGGCTTCCTGGTGAGCCCTGCCCTGCCCGCCGAGGCCTTTGCCACCCTGGTTCGGGAGGGCAAGGGCCTGCCCATGACCCAGCATGTGGCCGAGGCTCATACCCTGTTGCTGGTGGATGACGAGCCCAATATCCTCAACGCCCTGCAGCGCCTGCTAAGGCAGGATGGCTACCACATTCTCACCACCAGCGATCCCCAGCAGGCCTTCAGTCTGCTGGCGGAGCATTCCGTGCAGGTGGTGGTGGCGGACCAGCGCATGCCCGCCATGAACGGTACGGATTTCCTTTCTCAGGTGAAGGAGTTGTATCCGGACACCATACGCATCGTGCTTTCCAGTTATTCCGATATTGAGGCCATCACCCGGGCCATCAACCGGGGCGCCATCTACAAATACCTGCGCAAACCCTGGGACGACCAGGAACTGCGCCAGGAACTACGCGAAGCCTTCCGCATGGCCGAGCGCCAGCGGCGGCGGGGAACCTACCTCCGCATGCAGCCGGGGGAGTTGAAGCCGGGTTAGGGGAGGATTTGGAGTGGCTAACCCAAACCCATCAGGGCAGGTTACGCTTGACGACCATGTTGGCTACGAAGGTCTGCACTGGCTCGTGGCGCTGGTTGTAGGTTGTGGTGCGGACTTTCACGATCCCTTGCTCAGGCTTGGATTTCGAGGGACGAACCTCCAGAATCTCCGCCTCAATTGAAAGCTCGTCCCCGGGGCGCACAGGTTGGTGCCATTGCAGCCCCTCGATACCCGCGCCGATAAAGCCGCCGGCCGGCCTGAATTCACTCTCGACAAACAAGCGCATGGTCAGTGCCGCCGTATGCCATCCACTGGCGGCCAGCCCTTTAAACAGGGTGTCCTTTGCGGCATCGTGATCCAGATGGAAGGGCTGAGGATCGTATTCAGCCGCAAAACGCTTGATGGCATCCTCGTCCAGCAGATAGCGACCGGAACCAAATTTTTGCCCAACCTCAAGGTCGTCGAGATAGTGTGTTTTTTTCATGGGGCTCCTTTTGTGGCAACGTGCGACACCCTTGCACGAAAAGGGCATTTGCGGCACCGGGGTAGGGCTTAGTCGCTGCTGTGGCGGCGGGCCATGAGGCGCCAGATGAGGGGGGTGAGGATCAACTGCATGGCCAGGTCCTGCCGGTCGCCGGGGATGACGATGGTGTTGGCCCGGGTCATGAAGGAGTCCTTGATCATGGAGAGCAGGTAGGGGAAGTCCACGCCTCGCGGGTCGGCGAAGCGGATCACGACCAT
>QKDJ01000086.1 GCA_003252145.1 Azovibrio restrictus | reverse complement strand
CCGGAGAAGAGCTTTCCGGCGGTTGGCTCTGGCGCCAATGGACCAAGGACTGAGCGAACTGAGGTACAGAAAAACAAAAAGGGTCAGTAGCTAAGCTACTGACCCTTTTTCCCAATATGGGGCGACGTATGGGAATCGAACCCACGACCACCGGAGCCACAATCCGGTGCTCTACCAACTGAGCTAACGCCGCCATTGTTCTTGGCGCGCCCGGCGAGAATCGAACTCACAACCTACGGCTTAGAAGGCCGTTGCTCTATCCAGTTGAGCTACGGGCGCCTTGCAAAATCGATTCGCCGGGGTACTACTATTGCAACCTGCTTGTTCTGGTCGGGGCGGTGGGATTCGAACTCACGACCCTCTGTTCCCAAAACAGATGCGCTACCAGGCTGCGCTACGCCCCGAAGAAGCGCGCATTCTATAGACACCTCCCCCTTGCGTCAACAAAAAAGAAGAGTCATCAAAAGCGCTTCCTGACCCCCTGAAGCCTTATATTTAGTTGTCAGTTTTTCGCTTTCTTGCAGTTGGGCGCCGATTCTGATATTAAATGCCTTTTTCGTCATTAGGGACGGCTATTTCAACATGGCAGAAGAACTGCTCCAAAAGCAATTTGCACCCTACACGCCCAAGCCTGGTGAGGACTACATGAGCGCCGATCAGCTCAAGCATTTCCGCACCATCCTGGAAGGCGTCAAAAAGGAACTGAGCGAGGATATCGAGCGTACGGTCCATACCATGCAGGATGAGGCAACGGTTTTTGCTGACCCCAATGACCGGGCCAGCCAGGAAACCGATATCGCCATCGAACTGCGTAACCGGGATCGGGAACGCAAGCTGATCAAGAAGATCGACGAGACCATGGCACGCATTGACTCCGGTGACTACGGCTTCTGCGACAAGTGTGGCGTGGAAATCGGTATCAAGCGTCTGGAAGCTCGCCCCACGGCGACCCTGTGCATTGATTGCAAGACACTCGATGAACTCAAGGAAAAGCAGATGGCGAAGTAAAGTTCGCCCTGTTCTGCGCCAACAAAAGCCTCCGGCATTGCCGGGGGCTTTTGTCATTTAAGGGGCCACACACTCTGTTTTCTTAAGTTTCGTTTAAGTATCCATCGTCAGACTTGGCGTCATATCGTTCTCCAAGGTGAAATCCATGGGTGCTCTGCAAAAGCTGATTCACACACATCAGCAGCTTCAAGTCAGCCACACCATCGCTGGCTCCCCCCGTCGGCCACAAGCCGAGCAATTCATTCGCAAGGCATTTCTCGATCACTACCAGGCCGACATTCATCATTTCGCTCCTAATCTGATGATGCTGGAAAGCGGCCCTCGCATTGTGGCAACAGCCGGTTGGCGTTGCGCTGGAGAAGACCAGCTGTTTCTGGAAACCTATCTGGACGACCCCATCGAGGCCGCAGTTGCCCGCCTGGCCAGACAACCCGTCAAACGCGAAGCCATTGTCGAAGTTGGCAATTTGGCAGCAGACCGTCCCGGCGGTAGCGTGGAACTCATTCTCACCCTTGCCCGCCATCTGGATCAGCTGGGCTACGAGTGGGTCGTGTTCACCGCCACCCGGGAGTTGATCGGTATCTTCCGCCGCCTGGGTCTTCCGCCCCTGGCTCTGGCAACCGCAGACCCGAGTCGCCTGGGAGATCAGGCCTCGGCCTGGGGGAGCTATTACGACAGCCAGCCCGTTGTTGTGGCTGGTCGCATCGCCCTCGCCCTGGAAATGGTGAAGCGCCATGGATAAGTTTTCCTGGAAAGCCGCCCTTGCCACATCACCGGCAGCAAACGCCCTGTTGCAAGGCAGTGAACGTACTTGGAATGCAGGGGAAATCAGTGATGAAATCCATGGACTGGAAAAACGTTTGGCAGGCAGCCGCGTTGTCGCCGTCCTGGCCGACAACAGCCCGGCTTGGGTAATTGCCGATCTGGCCTGCCAGGATGCAGGGCTGGTACATCTTCCCCTGCCCGCCTTTTTCCAGGCTGAACAGTTGCAACACGCCATCCAGCAGGCCGGTGTGGACACCCTCCTCACGGACCATCCGGAACGTATTGGCGCCCTGGACATGGGATTTGCCGTAACCGGCCGATGGCAGGGACTGACCTGGATGCGCCGGGTTGTAGACAGCGTCCAACTCCCGGCGGGAACCGCCAAGATTTCCTTCACCTCCGGCAGTACCGGAACCCCAAAAGGGGTCTGCCTGAGTGCAGACGGTCTGCTGGATACGGCCCGGGCCGTTCAGGAGCGCCTGGCCGATCTGCCTCTGGAGCGCCATCTCTGCGTCCTGCCCCTGGCCCTGTTGCTGGAAAACGTTGCGGGGGTCTATGCCCCCCTGCTGCGTGGCATGCATGTTCATCTCCCAAGCCTGGCCGAAATGGGCTGGTCCGGAATGAAAGGCTTTGATCCTGCCTGCCTGAACCAGATGGTGGAAAACACTCAGGCCTCCAGCATCATCCTGGTACCGGAGTTGCTGAAAGCCTGGAGCACCTTCCTGAGTCTGACCGGCCATCGTCTCCAGACCCCCCTGCAGTTTGTTGCCGTAGGTGGCGCACGAGTCGCTCCCGAAGCTTTGGCCATGGCGCGGGGAATTGGCATTCCTGCCTATCAGGGCTACGGTCTGACAGAAGGAGGCTCAGTCCTGGCCATCAATCGTCCCGGTGACGATGGCCACGGGGTTGGTCGCCCCCTATCCCATGCCCGTCTCAGCCTCCGCGACGGCGAGCTGCAAGTACAAACCCGTGCCTTTCTGGGCTATGCCGGACAGGCAAGCCCGGCCGAACAGCCCTTTCCCACGGGAGATCTGGCCAGCCTGGATGACCAGGGGCATCTGTACCTTGAAGGTCGGCGCAAGAATCTGCTGATTACCTCTTTCGGGCGCAACATTTCCCCGGAATGGGTGGAATCCACCCTGCTGGCCCAGCCGGAAATCATCCAGGCCATCGTTGTT
>QKDJ01000155.1 GCA_003252145.1 Azovibrio restrictus | reverse complement strand
TCCAGGGTCGGTTTCTTGGCGGCGGCAATGGCGCTGCCTACATCGGTTTTGGGCAAGCCGTAACCGTCCAGAACGATAACGACGACGGGGCCGGGAATGCCGGGGAAGGCGGAAAACTTCTGCAGCATGGTGGATTCCTGCGGGGAAAAAGGATCAAATCATGATCGAATGACGAGGAGGCTCTGCCTAATGCAGGGTCGGCCGAAGTATCCTAGCCAGGGCAGCAGTCGTCAACGCAAGGAGGGCGATCGAATGGCATCCACACAAGAAGCGGTGAAACCCATCATCAACCTGGGGCTCCAGGGGGGCGGTGCTCATGGGGCCTATAGCTGGGGGGCGCTGGACCGGCTGCTGGAAGTGGATCGTTTTGATCTGGATGGGGTGAGCGGCACCAGTGCGGGCGCCATGAATGCAGTAGTGTTGGCCCAGGGGTTGATGCAAGGAGGGAAGGAAGGCGCCCGCAAGGCCCTGGCTGAGTTCTGGCGAGGCGTGGCCGACAGTGTGCCCATGGAGCTTTCGGTGCCGGTGGCCGGTGGCGAAAGCATTGCCTTGTTGCCGACGACCCGCTTCATGCTCAATTGGGCCCAATATCTGTCCCCCTATCAGCTCAATCCCCTTAACTTCAACCCCCTGCGCAAGTTACTCAAGGAGCGGGTGGATTTTCAGGCCCTCAGTCAGCACAGTCCCGTGCGTCTTTTCCTGGCCGCCACCCATGCCAATACGGGCAAGCTGCGCCTGTTCCGGAATGGTGATCTGAGCGTGGATGCGGTGCTGGCTTCCGCCTGCTTGCCCATGCTGCATCAGGCCATCGAAATCGACGGGGAGCCCTATTGGGACGGGGGCTACTCAGCCAATCCGGCGGTCTTCCCTCTGTTCTACGAATGCCGTGCCCGGGACATCCTGCTGGTGTTGCTGGCGCCGCCGGTCTACGGGGAGACTCCACACACGGTGGAGGAAATCCGCGCACGCACCCTGGAGCTGGCCTTTAACACCAGCCTACTGCGGGAAATGCTGCTTTTCGCCAATGTGATCAACTACAGTCGCCAGCAGGCCGACGAGGCGGGAGCCGGCTGGATGGGCAATCGCCAACTTCAGCGTCTGCTGGGCAAGCCCCAGCGGGAGCCTTCAGGCTTCGAACGTCATACCCTGGAAACCCGCTTTCATCTGATCGAAGCCCAGGACCTGCTGCGCCAGTTTGGCAGTGCGACCAAGGTGGCGGCAGACTGGTCCTTCCTGAAGAAATTGCATGACATCGGTTATGAAGAGGCCGGGCAATGGTTGGACACCCACGGAAATCAGGTGGGCAAGGCGACTTCATTTGATCTGATCGGGCGATTCGGGGTGTAGTGCGGGATCAGGCGACAGGCCCTTGGGAGGGTCCGGTTTGTTGCGGGTTTCGAGCCGTGGCTCGGGGTGTTGCAGTTTGATGCGCCGTACTGCCGGAATTAGCGGCGGGTACGCGGAGCGGGAGGAGTGCGGCCTTCGATCTGTCTGAAGGTGATGCGCCCTTTGCTCAGGTCATAGGGAGACATTTCCAGAGTGACCTTGTCGCCTGCAATGATGCGGATGTGGTGCTTGCGCATTTTTCCAGCGGTGTAGGCCACGAGGGAGTGACCGTTTTCCAGAGATACAAGGAAGCGGGAGTCGGGAAGTACTTCCGCGACAACGCCTTGCATTTCCAGCAATTCTTCTTTAGCCATGTTTGGCTCCAGTGAGGGAATGAGGTGGGGAGAATTCCCCGGGGATTACCCCCATGCGTAGCGCATGGGGGTGATGCAAAATCAGCTCTGGGGCTGGATGTTGCTGGCTTGCTTGCCCTTGGGGCCGGTGGTCACGTCGAAGGAGACGCGCTGGCCTTCGCTCAGGGAGCGGAAACCCTTGGATTGGATTGCAGAAAAGTGAGCGAAAAGGTCTTCGCCGCCATCATCGGGGGTGATGAAGCCGAAACCCTTGGAATCATTGAACCATTTGACGATGCCAGTAGCCATGTCTTGAAACTCCGTAAAAATGTGACGGGGGCAATGCCCCTGGTTGGGGCGAATCAAGACGGCGAAGTACGAATGGGGGGAATGGTGCCGTAGAACTACGGGGACTAAACCAACTAAACAACTGCACAACTTAAATTCGCTTGAGTGCACATTACAGGTGAAGTGCCTTAATGGCAAACGAAATTTACCGAGCCAAAACCAGTTAAAGCGCCGGTTGTTGTTGGTGCAATTATTGGAAGTGGGTCAAAACCGAAGGGCTTGGATCAGTGACTCCACTTCAGATGCAGATTCTTCCATGATGTCTACCAGAGTGTCCGAGCCGATCATGGCATCAATACGTCCGCGAGGGTCTTCGCGAATCTGCTCAGGTGAATGGCGTAGAGGGGATTCAACCGGTGCCAGATCATCCGCCAGAAGCAAGGTGTCACCCAGAGTGACCGGGGGCAGGGCCATGAAACCCTGGAGCAGGGTGTCTACAGCCTCTTGCACCGGAGCCGGAACATTGAGTGCCTTGAGTACAGTCTGGCTGATTTCCTTTTCGCCGTCCTCTACCCAGTCAGCCGGTTCTCCCTCCAGAATGCCGGGAAAATCCTTGGCCCGGGAAATCAGGTAGAAGCCGCCTACTTCATGAACGATGCCGGCGAAAAGAGCTGTTTCCGGGTCCAGGTGACTGACCCGGCGGGCCAGGATTGCGGAAAGTGCCGCCACATGGGCTGTGTGTTCCCAGAGCTCGTTGCAGCGTTTGCGCAGGAGCGGGTCTGTGGGGTTTCCTGCCATCTGCCGGGTCACCAGGGCCATGGACAGGGTACGTACGGTGCCAAAGCCCAGACGGGAGACAGCGGTGCGTACGTCCGTGATTTCTCGGCCACTACGGTTGTAGGTGATGGAATTGGCGATGGCTACCACGCGGGCAGCTAGCAAGGGTTCGTTTTGGACCAGCTTGGCCGCCTGCTCCAACGGACAG
>QKDJ01000192.1 GCA_003252145.1 Azovibrio restrictus | reverse complement strand
CTGAGGCCGTGCAGCAGGCGGTGGTGTCCACGCAAATCTCCGGGCGAGTGCTGGAGGTGGGCGCCGATGGGGGCGATCGGGTGAGCAAGGGGCAGGTGCTGGCCCGCATTGATGCCCGGGAGGCCGGCGAACAGGTGGCCGCCGCTCGAGCCCTGTATCTCAATGCCAAGGCGGATTACGAGCGCACCGTCAGCCTCTTCAAACAGAAGTTCGTCAGTCAGGCTGCCGTGGATCGGGCTAAAGCCACCCTGGATAGCGCTGCAGCCCAGCAGGGCGTGGCGGCGGCGGGGCAGAGCCACGGCACCATCCTGGCGCCCATGGCCGGGCTGGTGGCCACCCGTCATGTGGAACCCGGCGACATGGCCATGCCGGGAGCGCCCCTGTTCACCCTCTACGATCCCAAGGGGATGCGGGTGATTGCCAGTATTCCCCAGTACCAGCTGCCTCGCCTCCAGGGCGATTTGCGCGCCCAGGTGGAGTTTCCCGAGCAGCAACGCTGGGTCACGGCGGCCAGCATCACCCTGTTGCCCGTAGCCGATGCGGCCACCCACGTGGTCCAGGCCCGGGTCAATCTGCCTCCGGATTTGAGCGGCATCCTGCCCGGCTCCTTCGCCCGGGTGCATTTCATTCTGGGCGAGGCGCAAAAACTGACCGTGCCCGTCGGTGCCGTGTTGCGCCGGGGTGAGGTGGCGGCCGTCTATGTGAAATCCCCGGAGGGGCGTCTGTCCCTGCGTCAGTTGCGTTTGGGTGAAGCCGTGGGCCAGGGGGAAATGGAAGTGCTGGCCGGATTACGGGCTGGTGAAGTGGTGGTGCTGGACCCGGTCAAAGCCGGAATTGCCCTAAAAGCCGCAGCTTCCGGCAGTCACTGACATGAGTCTGCATCCTGAACGTCTGGGCCTTTCCGGGCGCATTGTTGCCGCCTTTCAGGCTTCCCCCATTACCCCCCTGCTGGCCCTGGTGGCCCTGCTCATGGGCCTGTTTGCCGTGCTGGTTACGCCTCGGGAGGAAGAGCCCCAGATCGACGTGACCATGGCTAACGTGTTCATTCCCTTTCCCGGCGCTTCGGCCCGGGATGTGGAGAACCTGGTGGCCACGCCTGCCGAGCAGGTGCTTTCCCGCATGCACGGGGTGGAGCATGTGTATTCCGTCTCCCGTTCGGGCATGGCGGTGATCACCGTCCAGTTCGATGTGGGGGTGAAATACAACGATGCGGTGCTGCGGCTCTACGACACGGTCCATTCCCACCGGGACTGGCTGGCTCCCAACCTGGGGGTGGGGGAACCCATCATCAAGCCCAAGGGCATTGACGATGTGCCCATCGTGGCGCTTACCTTCTGGACTCCGGACGAAACCCGTTCCGCTTTTGATCTGCAGCAGGTAGCCCGGGCCACGGAAATCGAATTCAAGCGCATTCCCGGCACCCGGGATGTGTCCACCCTGGGCGGTCCGGATCATGTGATCCGGGTGGCCATGGATGCGGACCGGATGAACGCCTTTGGTGTCACGCCCCAGGATCTGGCGGCGGCCCTCAAGGTGTCCAATGCCCTGCAATCCTCGGGCAGTCTGGTGAGCGGTGGGCTGGAAGTGCTGGTGCAGACCGGCACCTATCTGGAAACGGCGGCCGACGTGCGCCAGCTGGTGGTGGCCGTGCGGGAGCGCAAACCCGTTTATCTGTCCGACGTGGCCCGGGTGGATGACGGGGCCGACCAGCCTTCCCGATATGTATGGCTGGGGGCCGGCCCCGCTGCAGCCGGCAAGGGGGTGGAAGTCAGCGCCGGTCAGACCTACCCGGCCGTGACCCTGCAGATTTCCAAGCAGCCCGGGGTCAATGCGGCGGATGTGGCCAATGCCGTACTCAAGCGGGTGGAGGACCTGCGCGGCACGGTGATTCCCGAGGGCGTGCAGGTGACGGTGACCCGCAATTACGGGGAAACCGCCACCGAGAAGGCCCAGAAGCTGATCGGCAAGCTGATTTTTGCCACCTCCTTTGTGGTGTTGCTGGTGCTTTTTGCCCTGGGCAAGCGGGAGGCTTTGATCGTGGGCGTGGCGGTTTCCCTGACCCTGGCTACCACCTTGTTTGCCTCCTGGGCCTGGGGCTTCACCCTGAACCGGGTGTCCCTGTTCGCCCTGATTTTTTCCATCGGCATCCTGGTGGATGACGCCATCGTGGTGGTGGAAAACATCCACCGGCACATGGGATTGCACCCGGAAAAATCCCTGCTGGAGTTGATTCCCCCGGCAGTGGATGAGGTTGGCGGTCCCACCATCCTGGCCACCTTTACGGTGATCGCGGCCCTTCTGCCCATGGCCTTTGTCACCGGGCTGATGGGGCCTTACATGAGCCCCATTCCCATCAATTCCTCCATGGGCATGGCCATTTCCCTGGCTGTGGCCTTCGTGGTCACTCCTTGGCTGGCCTTGAAACTGTTGTGCCATGGTCCGGCAAACGTGGAGCATGGAGGCCATGGAGAAACTAAAGCGTCCCGGGTGGATGCCTGGCTGGATAAAACCTTCCGTCGTCTGCTGCCTCCATTCCTGGACGATGCCAGTGGCGGCAAGGCCAGGGCCAAGCTGGGCGTGGCCGTGCTGGTGCTGATCCTGGGTTCCGTGTCTCTGGCCTACTTCCAGCTCGTGGTCCTGAAGATGCTGCCTTTCGACAACAAGAGCGAATTCCAGGTGGTCCTGGACATGCCTGTGGGCACTCCGGTGGAAGAAACCGCCCGGGTGCTGGGAGATATCGGCGGCGAACTGGCTCAGGTGCCCGAGGTGACCGACTACCAGGCCTACGCTGGCACGGCCAGCCCCATCAACTTCAATGGTCTGGTGCGTCAGTACTACCTGCGCAGCGAACCCTGGATGGGGGATATTCAGGTGAATCTGGCGGACAAACATCACCGCTCCCGTTCCAGCCATGAAATTGCCGTGTCCGTGCGGGCAGCGGTGGAGGCCATCGGC
>QKDJ01000320.1 GCA_003252145.1 Azovibrio restrictus | reverse complement strand
GTACGTGCTTGTCTGAGTGTTGAGCCGTTAATGATGCTCGACAATTTCTCTGCATACTTTGGATCAGTGGCATATCCCGCCTGTTGCAGTCTTCGAGCAAACTCTGTGCCATCCTGGGACCCGATCACCTGGCCGTAACGGGGGTTGTCGCGCAGCAAATTGGCGTAGTCCTGGAAGGCTTCCCCATAGGAGCCATAGGACCGGAAAGTCTCAGTCTGCTTCTGAGCCACACCGTCCGTATACTCAGTCGTCAGGACATCCGTGGTATCCCCTTGCCAGCTCTTGCCAGCCTTGATGCCGAACAGGTTGTGGGAGGCACTGCCATCAGCATTACGGATATCCCGCTTGCCCCAGCCACTCTCCAGGGCGGCATGAGCCACCAGGAACTGGGGCGGGATTCCTGTATTACGACTGGCCTCCACCGCGTGGGGCCAGACCTGCTCCACGAACTCCTTAGGGGTCTGGGGAGCTACCGTATCACCGGCCACTGCCGTACCGGATGCCATGTACTCCTTCAGGGCGGCAGCCCGTCCCACACTTCCTTGAATACCAGAAGACGATCCAGTTCCTTTGGGCATGGTCAGCGGCAAATCCGCCGGCAAGCCAGCGGAAATACTTGCCGTTGATTCGGAGCCCGTTCCTGTCGTTCCGGCAAGCCGCTGGGACAACTGGGCTTCAAGCATCTGGGCCAGACCCAAGGAACCACTCCGGGACAAATCCTGGGCCATCTGCTGATCCAGCATCCCTGTGAAAAACCGAGTGGAGTCGTTATCCATCAAGCCATCCTGACTGGTGGTGGCTCGCATGGACTTCATCACCTGCTGCAGAAACAAGGCCTCAAACTCCTGAGCGGCTGTCTTGACCCCGGCCTGGGGATCGGACTTCAACTGGGCGCGCAGATCCTGCACTCCCTTCATATCCACGGCCAGGGAAGCGGCGATGTCTGACTTGATGGTCATCAGATGATCTCCAGTTCGGCCCGCAGGGCCCCCGCTGCCTTCATGGCCTGGAGAATCGCCAAGAGATCCTGGGGATTGGCCCCCAGGGAATTGAGTGCCTTGACCACGTCAGCCAGATTGGTTCCCGCCTTAAGCGCCAGCAGGTTGGTGCCATCCTGGGCCAGACGCACGCTGCCCTGGGGATTGCCCGTGGGCCCGGTTTCGTTACTCACGATCACCGACAGGTTGCCATGAGAAATGGCACAAGCTTCGATGGTGACCAGTTGGTTCATGACCACGGAACCAGTGCGGGGATTCATCACCACCTTGGCATCCGCCTGAACCGGCTGAATCTCGATATTTTCCAGACGTCCCATGAACGCGACCCGTGCATCCGGATATTCAGGGGCGGCCACGCGAATCTGACGTCCATCCAGAGCCTGGGCAACCCCAGGCCCCATGCTCCGATTCACCGCCTCCACCACGCGCCGGGCCGTCTCGAAATCGGAACGCTCCAGTTCATAGACCACGTAAGGCCCCTGGGAGAAGGAGGTTGGAACACTCCGTTCCACCGTAGCACCACCAGGAATCCGACCAGCCGACAGATGATTGACCTGAATTTGCGCTCCGGGCGCGGCAGCTCCCGCACCGCTGACCACCACGGACCCTTGAGCCATGGCATAGGTCTGTCCATCCGCACCCTTGAGTTGGGTCATCAGCAAGGTGCCTCCGCGCAAACTCTTGGCATTACCAATGGAAGAAACCGTCACATCGATGGTCTGTCCCGGCCGGGCAAAGGGAGGGTGGTTGGCTGTCACCATCACTGCAGCCACATTCTTGAGCTGCAGGCTTCTGGCCTGATCCTGAGGAATATTGACCCCCATCTGGGCCAACATGTTGATCACGGACTGGGAGGTGAAGGGGGTCTGGGTCGTCTGGTCACCACTGTTGTCCAGCCCCACGACCAGACCGTAGCCCACCAACTGGTTGTTACGCACCCCCTGAACGGAGGCCAAATCCCGGATTCGTTCAGCCGAGGCCGGCAAAGCCCACAGCAAGGACAAGGTACAGGCGGCCAGAATTGCCGCCCTGCTCAGGAATTTTCCGCCCTGACTTGTCATGATGCACTCCCATATCAGAATGGAAGAACAGAGAGAAAGAATCGTGCCAACCAACCCATGACCTGGGCTTCGCTGATATACCCAGACGCCTTGTACTCGATCCGTGCATCCGCCACCTTGGAGGAAGGTACGCTATGGGTAGAAGTCACGATATCCCGGGGATTCACTACGCCAGAGAGGCGAATGAACTCCTGCTGATGCCCGATGGAAACCTGCTTTTCCCCGGAAACCAATAGGTTACCGTTGGGATAGACCTCAATAACGGTCACGGTAATTGTGCCTGTAAAGACATTGTTACTCGCCGTATCCCCACTACCGGAGAAGCTGTTGTCACTACCCGCATCAATATTCAGCCCGCTCATGCTGGTCAAAGGCTTCTTATTGAAGGGAAAGACATTCAATGCATTGATATTGGCACTGGTACTTGCCGTGCGGGACACATTGCTGGAGGACTGGGCAGAAGCCTGACTGTTCTCCGTAATGGTCACGGTCAGGGTATCGCCTACAAAGCGAGCCCGTTGATCTTCGAACAGGGGTTGGGCCGTGGCCGCCTGGAAAATACTGCCATTATTAGCTTGGCGTGCATCTGGTGGCAGAGGACGCGCCGTCATGGGCTGATGAATACTGGTAGGCGGCGTAGAAGCGCAACCTACCAGGATCAACAACAGGGAAACCAGTCCTAGCTTTTTCAGCATCATGCCTTCAATTACATCTGTGTCAGACGCGCCAGCATCTGGTCGGAGGTACTAACCACCTTGGAATTCAGCTCATAGGCTCGCTGGGCTTCGATCATGCTCACCAATTCTTCAGCTACATCCACGTTGGATGTTTCCACATAGCCTTGCTCCACAATACCTGCACCGTTTTGTCCCGGAGTATTGGGGGTCGGCGTGCCACTTGAAGCGGTCTCCAGATACAGGTTGCTACCCACACTCAAGAGACCACCCGGGTTGATGAAGGTGGCCAACTGAATCGTCCCCAACTGCACCGGCTGGGCAGTCCCGGCCTGGGTCATGGATACGGTGCCATCATTGCCGATGGATACTGCCAGAGCCGTGTCCGGAATATTGATATTAGGTTGGAGTGGATAACCATCAGGGGTCACGATGTTACCCTGGTTATCTTTCTGAAAAGAGCCATTACGGGTATAACCGATGGTGCCATCCGGCATCAAAACCTGGAAAAAACCGTTGCCGCTAATAGCCAAATCCAAGGTATTTTGAGTTGCTTGGAGATTGCCCTGTGTAAAAATTCGAGCTGTCGATACGGGCTGTACCCCGGTACCCAACTGCAAACCGTTGGAAATCTGGGTTTGCTGGGAGGATTGGGCCCCTGGCTGACGCACGACCTGATACAACAGGTCCTCAAACACGGCTCGTGATTTCTTGAAACCACTGGTACTCGTGTTCGCTATATTATTGGCGATGACATCAATGTTGGTCTGCTGGGCATTCAGACCTGTACGTGCAATCCAGAGTGAGCGGATCATGATGCTTGTCCTAAGTTAGCTCAAGGAGAGCAATTGATTGGCCTGCTGGGCATTCTGGTCGGCGGTCTGAAGCAATTTGATCTGCATTTCAAACTGCCGGGAAAGACTGATGAGGTTCACCATGGCATCTGCGGCATTTACATTGCTGCCTTCCAGGTTTCCCGGAGAGACCCGCACATTTTCGTCGGCTGGCGCAGTCCCGCCACCGGCCATACGGAACAGGCCATCACCGCCCCGCTCAAGGCTCTGCTCCGGCGGATTGGTGAGCTTGATGCGACCCACCACATTCACCACATTGGGCGTACCGGTAGTGGGAATGGTGGATACGGTGCCATCCGGACCGATGCTGACGTTGTTGTCCGGGGGAATGCTGATGGGACCGCCATCCCCCATGACGATGTAGCCGCTCTTGGTCTGCAGCACACCATTGACGTTGATTTCCAGGGCACCAGCCCGGGTGTAGGCCTCACCACCCTCAGGAGCCTGTACGGCAATCCAGCCCGGTCCATCCACCGCCACATCAAAGGGATTGTCGGTTCTCAGGATCGGGCCTTCATCAAACACATTCTGGATCGATGCATCCACCACAAAGGCCCGGCTGGGCATGGCCTCGGACAGCACAGGTACGGCCTCGAAGCGATGCATCTGAGACTTGAAGCCGATGGTGCTGGCGTTGGCCAAGTTGTTGGCCACACCTGCCTGCTGGAGGAAGGTGTGCTTGGCGCCGGTCATGGCGGTGTAGATGAGGCGATCCATGGTGTTTTCCTAGAGTCCGACCTTAACGGATGTTGATCATGGTCTGCATGATCTGATCCTGAGTCTTGATGGACTGGGCGGAAGCCTGGTAGTTACGCTGCATCACGATCATGTTTACCAGTTCGGCCGTCAGATCGGTGTTGGAGTCCTCCACGGCACCCGAGGTCAGGCTACCGCGGGTACCTGCACCCGGTGCGCCCAGCGTAGGCTGACCGGAGGCGTAGGTTTCGATCCAGTAGTTATCGCCGGTGCTCTGCAAGCCGTTAGGGTTGGCAAATTCTGCCAGGACCACTTGGCCCATCAACTTGGTCTGACCGTTACTGTAGTTACCCAGCACATACCCTTCCGCGTCCACACTTAGGTTGGTCAGCACGCCGGAGGTGTAACCGTCCTGGGCAATTGTGTCCGTGTTGTAGGCCATCCCGAACTGGGTGGAGTCACCCATATCCATGTAGAAGGCAAAATTTCCGGTGCTCCCGGCCGTCTGAGAAAACCAGTTCAGCCCCGTATCCGTCGTCAGATCCATGTTCGAACCATCCTTCAAGGTGGTATTCGACATATCCATCTCGAAACGATAGCTACCGGTCACCAGGGTACCGTTGGGTTCGAAAACCAACTGATTTGGAGTCGAAGACACCAGATACTGATTGTCCACAACCGAGTACACATCCCAAGTCCGGGCAGCCGTCCCGGAATCACCGTTACGCACGTAATAATTGGTCAGGGTATGAGCGGTACCGGACTGGTCGTAGATGGTCGCAGAGGTGGAATAGTTATACATGTTCGTATTGAACGTACTATCCCAGGCAAACGGGGTCAGGGTATCCCAATCCGAGCCAGCGGCAACACTCACTGCCTTTTCGTCCCGGTTATCCAGGTTCACCCCCAGGGTCAGCCCCCCTACAGAGCTATCAGTCAGGGATGACCAGCCCGTCTGCTGGGGCACAATCCCTTCGGTACCCACGGTCAGCGGCACAATGGCTGCGGTATTGATGGTCTGACCATCAGGAGAGGCATAACCCGTCAGATAACCACCGGTCGAATTGACCATATAGCCTTGGTTATCCAAGTGGAACTGGCCATTACGCGTGTAGTACCCGGTCTGGTCCGTCGGGCTCATCTGCATCCGGAAAAAGCCATTGCCATTGATGGCCACGTCCAGAGCATTGTTGGTCACCGTGATATTGCCTTGGGTGAATTGCTGCTGAATGGCGGCCAGCTGCACACCGATACCCACCTGAGAGGCACCACCGCCATTCAGGGCACCTGCATACACGTCAGCGAAATGGGTCTGGGCCGTCTTGAAGCCAACCGTACTGGCGTTGGCGATATTGTTACTGACCACATCCAGAGCCTTGGAGAAGACATTAAGTCCGCTCAAACCTTGTTGGAATGCCATGATTTTCTCCCGCGCAATCCACTAAAAATTAGTTCAGAACACTTGCCGTACATCGTCCAGGGTGAAATTCCCCACACCTGCGACCTCAAGCTCGAAACCACTATTCCCCTTGATCAACGCAGAAACCGTGCCAGCCTGCAAAGGAGAAACACTCACTGATTCACCGTCCAGGGTGGCAGTCACTGAGAACTTGTAATTGCCCGCCTCAGCGGTATCTCCATTCAGATCGGTACCATCCCAGTAGAAGGCCATGGAGCCGGCATCCTGCTGACCCAGGCTTTGGGTCGCCACCACATTCCCGTTGCTATCGGTAATGGTCACCGTCACCGCATCAGCCGGACCGCTCAGGTCAATCCCGAACAGACTGCCCTCTTCCGTCAAGGTGAGGTTGCTGCCGTCCACCAGGACATTCTTGCCGATCAAATTTGCCGCCTGCAGGGAGAGCGCCTCGTTGTAACTGCTCATGAGTGTCTGCATGCTTGCGTTCAGAGACTCCAGCCCGGATACCATGTTCATCTGGGCCAACTGGGAGGTCATCTCCGAATTGTCCATAGGATTCAAGGGATCCTGGTTCTGCAGTTGGGCCAGGAATAGGGTCATGAAGCGATCCCCCATTTCCGCCGCAGCAGATGTGCTTGTGCTGCTGGAGGAAGAGGCGGAGTTCGCCGCATTAATGGAATCGTAGATGGTGGTCATGATCATTCCCCTTAAGACTGGCCAATCTGCAGCGTACGCATGAGCATCTGCTTGGCCGTATTCATTACTTCCACATTGGTTTGGTAGGAGCGCGACGCCGAAATCATGTTCACCATTTCTTCGACGGGGTCCACATTCGACATGGCCACATACCCCTTGTCATCCGACAACGGATTGGCCGGGTCATAGACCATACGGGCCGGGGCGGCGCTTTCCACGATCTGGGTCACCTTGACCCCTTGGGAGGCCTCGCCAGCGCTTCCCATGGGCGTCGCTTCGAATACCACCTGCTTGGAGCGATAGGGCTGGCCATTGGCCGAGGTGGCGCTATCCGCGTTAGCCAGATTGGAGGCGACGGTATTAAGGCGCATGGCCTGGGCTGACATGGCGCTGCTGGACACCTGAAATACGTTGAACAGACTCATTTTTCCGCCCCTTCACTTAACCTTGATTGCTGCTGATGGCCGTACGCAGGCCACTGATCTTGTCGGACAGAAACTGGGCCAGAATCTGGTATTGCAAAGCGTTGTCGGCAATCTGGCTACGCTCCACATCCATATCCACCGTATTCCCATCCACAGCTGATTGGGTTTCCGTCCGATACTGAAGATCCACGCCATCCATGCCGGCACCCGCGCCACTCATATGTCCTGCGGCGGTTTTTTCCAGACGTACGCCAGAGACACCTTGACTGCGGCCCATTGCCGATTCAAATGCAGACTGGAAGTCGAAGTCCCGTGCCTTGTATCCCGGGGTGTCCGCATTGGCGATATTGGAAGCCAGCACCTGTTGACGATAGGTACGCAGACTCATGGCTTCGCTGTACGTCCCCAGATGTGCCTTGATATCGCCGATCATGTTTAGCTCCCAATGGTTTTCGAGCTTTAAAAGCAGGCTTCATGCCATGCCGAAAAGCCCTACAACACTGCCTTTATCGTTGATCAGCGACGGCAAAACTTGCCGAGGAAGGTTTTGCATTTCCGCCCTATGGAGGAGAATGTCCCCATGAAACGACTGCTCCTCCCCATTCTGCTGTTTTTGCTAGGCCCAAACTCGCTGCTGGCAGCTCAGGATCCGCGCCTAACGCTGGTGGAAAACTACGTGCTCAGCCAACTTCAAGGCCAGCCGGGTCAGGTCACCGTTACCGCCAGCCCCCTGGATCCCCGGCTTCGTTTGCCTGCCTGCCAGCGCTATCAACCCTATACCCCTCCCGGCACCCGCCTACTGGGTAATGTCAGCATCGGCCTGCGCTGTCTTGAGCCTGGACGCTGGAATATCTTCATTCAAGTCAAGATTGCCATTGAGGGAACCTACCTCAGTACCGCCGTCCCTTTAAGTGCAGGACAGACCGTACAACCCAGCGACATCCTGACCTTGACAGGAGACCTGGGCTCGCTCCCCATGGGAGTTCTGACCGACCCCGATCAAGCCGTAGGCAAGACCGCCCGCTTTTCCTTGGCACCTGGTCAGCCCTTACGCCAGGATCAACTTACCGCTCCGCTGGTGATCCAACAGGGACAAGCCGTCAAACTCATTTATCAGGGCAATGGTTTTGTGGCCACCAACGATGGGAAAGCCTTGAACAATGCAACGGAAGGGCAATTGGTAAGGGTTCGTACCGCCTCAGGAACAGTGGTCAGTGGCCTGGCACAGCCTAATGGATCAGTACGGGTAGACTACGGCAGCCCTCAACAATAAATGCGTGAAGTCATTAAAGTTCCATCGTGTTTTGCCGTTAGAATCCATACAAGTTCCGTCTACAGGTGACATCGTGAAAATCGATACCGCAGTAAAACTCGTTCAGACGCCGCCAAGTCGTACAACTACGACTCGGCCAGCCGGGAATGAGAGCGCCGAGACTCAGGTCAAAATCAGCGATGCGGCCCAATTGAAGGCTACCGAAGCTCCGGTGAATCAATCCCGGGTCCAGGAGATCAAACAGGCCATTGCTGAAGGGCGCTTCAAGGTCAATCCTGAAGCTATTGCTGACAGACTGATCAGCACCGCTCAAGAATTGATTGCTTCCCAGCAGCGCAAGGCCTGATGAACACCGGCTTCCCCCAGCTTCTCGCCCGGGAAATCACAACAGTCCAGCAGTTTGTCAAACTGCTGGGCGAGGAGCAGGACGCCTTGAGTCAGGGCAAAGTCGAGCAACTGAGTCTACTGACAGAAGCCAAAAGCACGCTTATAGACACGCTGAGCGAGATTTCAACCCAACGGCACGCTTTCCTGACACAGGCCGGGGTCGCCGAAACGCGTGCTGACGTGGAGAACTGGCTGCAAAAACAGGGGAATCCCAAACTTTTGCAAGCCTGGAAAGCACTGCAAAAATTAGCCGCAGAAGCAAAGCGACTCAACGAACTCAACGGCCAGTGCATTGCCCTATTGTCCCGAAATAACCGGCAACTGCTTGATGCCATTACTGGCCAACAGGCCAAGGGCACATTTTACGGCCCTGACGGGCAACCTGCCTCGTCGACCGGATTTCGCATCAGCGATTCCGTCTAACGGCCCCTAGGCTTGGCTATCGCCTAGCCCATTATCCCCTCGATAATCCAAAGAACCCGCTACTGAGACGTAACGGGCCTGTCTGTCAGCAACTCCGTCGGCAACTCCGGCACGGACGAATCGATAAGGATGCTGACGCGACGATTTCTGGCACGCCCCTCGGGCGTAGCATTGCTTTCTACCGGCCGCTGCTCCCCGTAACCAATGGCCGTCAAACGGTCTGGATTGACACCCGTATCGGCAAAAAGCCGTAACACCGTGGTCGCACGCACCGCTGACAGCTCCCAATTAGAGGGGAACTGGGGGGTATTGATGGGGATATTGTCCGTGTGCCCTTCGATGGTAATGGGAAAATTACTATCCACAAGGACTTGGGCCACAGCCTGTAGCGCATTGATCGAAAGGGGTTCCAGGTTGGCCAGGCCCGGGGCAAACAGGATGCTGTCGTTGATTTCGATGGTCACACCCCGGCTGGTTTCCAATACCCGAACCTTGCCCTGCTTCACCAGGGGAGCAAGGGCTTCGATAATGAGGTTAGCCATGTTGCGCATACGTTCCCGCTGCCGCTTCTTTGCCTCATCCGGAGCTACCGGAGGCCTGACCACCGGAGTGGGGATCGGCTGCGCCATTGCCCCGTCGGTTACAACAATAATCTGACCACTTGGTGTATTGCGAAATGCGGCATTCAGGGACTCGGAAAGAATCCGGTACTTGCCCTCATTAATGGAGGACAAGGCGTACATCACCACGAAAAAAGCAAACAGCAGGGTGATGAAGTCCGCATAGGAGACAAGCCAGCGCTCGTGATTTTCATGCTCCTCGGGACGTTTCTTGCGGGCCATGGCTCGTAACCGTCAGCGTCGACCTGGAGAACGACTCTCAGCCTTGTTCGGCTCCCGATACACGTAACCCTGCAGACGGCTCTCGATAATGCGGGGATTGTCCCCCACCGCAATACCCATCAGGCCATCCAGTAGCATTTCCTTACCGACCATTTCCCGGGCAATATAGGCTTTGAGTTTGTTGGCGATGGGCAGGAAAACCAGGTTGGCCAGCCCCACGCCATAAATAGTGGCCACAAATGCCACTGCAATCCCGGCCCCGAGTTTGGAGGGATCGGATAGATTTTCCATTACGTGAATCAGCCCCATCACGGCTCCCAAAATCCCGATGGTGGGAGAGTAGCCTCCCGCAGACTCCCATATCTTGGCCCCTTGCCGCATTTCCTCCTCATAGGTGCCAAGCTCCACCTCCATGGCTTCCCGCAAGCGCTCCGGGTCTACGCCATCCACCAACAATTGCAGCCCTTTACGGGAAAACGGATCTTTGACTTGATTGGAGAAGTTTTCCAGGGAAAGCAAACCTTCACGCCGGGAAATATGGCTCCAATGGGAAATCTGGTCGATAAGCTTTGAATATTCAACCACAGGCGGCACGAACACCCACTTAACCAGGCGCAATCCTCGCCAGAACATGGAAAAAGGGCTTTGCAGCATGACTGCGCCGGTTGTTCCCCCGAGCACAATCATCAGTGCGGTTGGTTGAACAAGAGAGGCCAGATGCCCTCCCTCCAACACCTGACCAGCCAGAATGGCTCCAATGCCAACAATCAGGCCGAGAAGACTGATTTTATCCACTGTCCTTTACCTTTCGCCCCTTTTTTCCCATCGCTTCGTCACCGAACACGCGGCTGCGTATGCGACTGATAGCCTGGCTGTGTAACTGGCATACACGGGATTCAGTCACCCCCATGATCTCGCCAATTTCCCTGAGATTCAGCTCCTCTTCATAGTACAACGCCATCAATAATTGTTCACGCTCAGGCAAAGCGCCAATGGCTTGTACCAGATTCTGCTTGAGGTCCTTGTCCTCCAGCAGCACGAAAGGGTCAGAGTCCTGGGTCCCCAGATGGCGATCCAGATAGCTATCCCCATCCTCACTGGCAAAATCCTCCAGATATACCAGTTGGTGCCCGCGGGCTTCCTGCAACAATTTCTGATATTCAGCCAGAGTCATGCCCAGACTGCTGGCCAATTCACCTTCACTAGGGACTCGCCCCTGCTGCTGTTCAAGCTGCTGCAGGGAAGCTTCTACCCGACGCATTTCACGGCGTAGCTTACGGGGCAGCCAGTCATTCTCCCGCAGGCCATACAGCATGGCATCACGGATGCGTTGAGAGGCATAGGTCTCA
>QKDJ01000130.1 GCA_003252145.1 Azovibrio restrictus | reverse complement strand
TGTTACGGGAAATCATCTCGGAGCTATTCGAGGACTTGGAGGGTGTGCAGCTGTGTGGGGTCGCGGAAGATGAACGAGGTGCACTGAACCTGTTGGAGTCCCAACCGGTGGATCTGGCCATCGTTGACCTGGAGCTAAAGCAGGGGAGTGGCATTGGTGTGCTTGAAGCCTTGCAGACCGAGCCCCAACGTTATGGGCCACCTCGTACCGTCATCCTTTCCAATCATGCCCACCCGGCCATGCGGCAACGTTGTGCCAAGTTGGGTATCGATGCTTTCTTCGACAAGTCATTACAGATGAGTCAGTTTATCGGCTACGTCCAGGCTACCGCGATGCGGCGGGAGTCCTAGGCCTGTTTACGCCCCTCTTTCTGGCCCCCGCTGGGAATGGGGGCTTCCACCATGATCCGAGTGCCTGAACCAGGTGCCGACTCAAGCCGAATCGAACCCGAAAGCATTTGCACCCGATGTTTCATGCCTGCCAGGCCATGCCGGGCGAGGGTAGGTGAACGAGTGTCGAAGCCGATGCCGTCGTCAGCAACAATCAGTTGGACACGACCTTCCGACAAGCTCAGATCCAGTACTACCTTTTTGGCCTGGGCGTACTTGCGGATATTGGTCAATGCTTCCTGCACGATCCGGAACAGGGCCAGGGCAGTGGCGTCAGGAAGTGTCACGTCGGCATCCGGCAGGCTGAGATCGACTTTGACCTCGTCGGTGCGCTCGAACTCCTCGGCCAGCACACGCAGGGACGAGACCAGTCCTAGGTCGTACAAAAGGGCTGGCCTTAGATCGTTGGTGATTCTCCGTTTGAGCGCAATGCCGTTGGACAGGTTGTCCTGAAGCCGAGCCAGGCGTTCCCCCATCTGCGCCTTCATGTCTGCCGGGAGTTTGCGTTCAACCCAGCCCGCATCCATTTTTGCAGCGGTCAGAAGCGCTCCCAATTCGTCATGCAATTCCCTCGCCAGGCGAAGCTTTTCAGCTTCCCGCACATTGGTCAGGTAGGTGGCGAGCTTGGCCAATTCGTCCGTTCGTTCCTGGACCTGGCGATCCAGCAAGTCGTTTTCATCCTTGAGCAACTGGGTGATGCGATCACGTAGCTGTTGTTGGCGCTGAAACAGTGCAAATAGCACGATCAACAGTACCAGTGCGCCGATGGCGAGAAGAATCGTAGCAATGCGGGTCTTTTGGAAGCCGGAGATGGATTGGTTGACTGAAGCTTTACCCTCCAGGGCCAGCGAGTCTTTCATGTCTTGGACCTGTTTCCGTAACTCATCCATCACCCGCTTGCCGAATTCCAGCTGCCGTCGATCCACGATGTCCTTGCTGTCCTTCCTGTTCACGGCTTCACCAAGAATTTCCAGTTTCTTGTTGACCAGGGTGACTATGACCTCGACATCCTTATCCTCATCGGTGCCCTGGGCATAATCCTTGCGCAGAGCCACGATAGTCTCAGCAATCTTGGGAACGGAATTCAGGTAAGGCTCGAGGTACGCAGGATCATCCGTCAATTGAAAACCTCGGACGCCGGTTTCCGCATCGATGATCAATTTGGTGATTTGGTCGAGCTGATCCGTACGTCGATTGAGCAGGTCCAATGATGACAGTGCGTTCAAGCCCAGTGCAGCCTGCATATAGCTGGCCACCAGGATACTGATGATCAGGGCGCAGCCTGCGGCTAGATAGATATGCGGCCATCGTCCCGGTTGGCTCAGATGTAATGCATTGCGCCAATCAGACAGTTTGAGCCTGCTATCCATGATGTCTATCTCTCATGCGGATTCAATGATTTTTCATCAATGAAGGAATCGTCCGACAGGCCTATCCGCTCTGGGCCGACAGACCAAGACACCCCCCGAACTTACGATGGAATCACACCGTTCCTGATGCCTCCAGATGATGGAGCACCGGAACGAAAGCCTCGGTTCAATAGTTCAGGAGATTGTCATGAAAACCATCATCGCTCTAGTTGTCGTTTCCTCATTTGCTCTGGCCGGTTGCAATACGGTGGCAGGTGCTGGCAAGGACATTGAAGCCGGCGGCGAAAAGGTGCAGGAAGTCGCTACCGATGTGAAGAACAAGATGTGAGCGTTTCAATTAAGAAATACCTTCGCCTCAGTCATGCCTGAATCGCGAGCGGGTGGGTTTTACAACGGTTTCGTAACGTTCCCTGGCCAAAGACCCGGGGAGCAATCCAAGGAGAAGAGCATGAAACAGATGATGACCCAATTGTCGTTCCTGGCCTCTGCGTTGGCCCTGGCGACTGCACTGAGTGCCTGTGAAAAGCAGGAAGGCCCTGCCGAGCGGGCCGGCAAGGCGGTCGACAACGCGATGGAAAGGGCGGGTGAGCAGGTGGAGAAATTGGGCGAAGGCATTCAGGATGCGGCCAAGGGAGAGAGCGGCGACAGCGCTAATTCCACCACCTCCACCACTGATAAGCCCTGATCATTTTTGGTGAAGCCGCCACGGCCCAATTAATTCCCGGGTTGTGGTGGTGGTCTTTGCCAGAAGACAAAGCCAGGTGTTGCGGCCTTGGGTCCCGATCACATGGACCAGCGGGCGAACTCCAGCATGGACTCGGGGGGGATGGGCTTCGACAGGTGATAGCCCTGGGCGTAGTGGCAGCCCAGTTGCCGCAGTAGTTCCAGTTGTCCCGGGCTTTCCACGCCTTCGGCCACGACATCCAGTCTCAGGCTGCGGGCCATGGCCAGAATGGCTTCCACCAAGGCGTAATCGGCCACGTCCCGTTCCATGTCGCCGACGAATTCCCGGTCGATCTTCACTGTGTCGACCTGGAAACGTTTCAGATACGCCAGGGATGAATAACCGGTGCCAAAGTCATCCATGGAGACCCGGAAGCCCATGCCGCGCACGGATTCCAGCCATTGCTGGGTGCGCTGGGTATCCGCCAGGAGCAGGTTCTCGGTAATCTCAAGGACCAGATTGCTGGGAGAAAGATTGAATCGCCCGG
>QKDJ01000294.1 GCA_003252145.1 Azovibrio restrictus | reverse complement strand
ACCGCCGAGGTCAAGGCCGCGGTCGAAGCCGAGCTGCGCGACCTGATCCGCCGCGAGGCCGAGCCGGGCGACGGCCTCGGCCTCGGCAAGCACCCAGGCCGATGAGTGAAGCCCGGGCAAAACCGCTCTGGGGCAGCAAGGCCATGGCAGGAAGACGCAGGGACAAGGGCAGTGCCGCCGAGGGGCGAAGCTCCAGGAGCAGAGGGGTGCCCTCTGCCGGTGGGCGGGCTTCCTGCCATTGGATTTCCTCGGGCGATAGCCTGACCTCGACTTGCGTGGACGGGCCTGCGGGCTCCAGGGTGCGGGCCAGCAGGTAGAGGGCCAGATCCAGTTTCGCTTCCATCCGTTCCAGGCGGCGGTGTTCGGTATTGCCTGGCTCGTAATCATGGGTACTTTCCATCTGGTTGATGGCCGTCAGCAACAACCAGGCCTCGTGATCGATGGGGCCCGTCGGTGTGGTGGCGGAATCCAGGGTGTTCCAGTTCAGCGGCACACGAAACTCACACCATAAGCCTTGATCAATCATCGCTCGTCCCCGGAAAAAGTGAAGTACCCCAGCAGGCCAAGCGCGCGGTGCCGTAACAGGCTTCATGCTCGGCGGCGACTTCCACTGGCACCCCCAAAAGACGGGATCGAATGCGGGTGTAGGCCGGGTTGCGGCTACCCCCTCCGGCGCTCAGCACCCGGACCAATGGGGTGGCGCCTAGTTCGGCCAGTTTTGCATAACCCTTGGTTTCAATGCGGGCCAAACCTTCAAGGATGCCCTGGAGAAACTCTGCCCGATGTTCGGGGCGGGGCTCCAGGCGCGGCTGCATGCCCGGGTCGTTGATGGGGAAACGCTCCCCGGTTTGGGGCAGTGGGTAGTAATCCAGGCCAGTGTTGATATTTGGATCGATGTGAGCGGAGAGTTCGGCCAACTCATCGTCGGTGAAATGCTGCCGCAGCACGCCTCCACCGGCATTGGAGGCCCCGCCGGTGAGATACAGATTGCCAAACCAATGGCTGTAGACGCCAAAGCGGGCATCATCCACCCGGCGTTCGGACAAGAGTTTGAGGACCAGCGTGGTGCCCAGGGAAGTGACTGCCTCCCCCGGGTTTTCCACGCCAGCGGCCAGAAAGGCGGCAATGCTGTCGGTGGTGCCCGCCCGTACCAGGCAGTCGGCGTTCACCCCCAGCTCGCGGGCCCTGGGCCGGGCGAGGAGGCCCACGGTCTCACCAGGGCGTACAGGAATGGGCAGATAGTCCACGTCAGCCAGGTATTCCACCCAGTCCGGCCAGCGGCCGGTGTCCAGATCGACCCCCATTTTCAGGGCATTGTGGTAGTCGCTGACGGGCTTGTCGGAGAGTTGGGCCGACAACCAGTCCGCCTGGTTCAGGTACAAGCGGGCGCGCTCCAGCCCCAGGCGTTTCTTCAGCCAGAGCATCTTGGCCAGGCCTGAAGTCGCCATGGCGGCAGGGTGTTCAGCCCCCGCCGCCCGGGCAATGGCCGAGGCCTCGAGCGCGGCCCGGGCATCGTTGTAGAACAGGGGAGGAAAGGTCGGGTTGAGAGCTTCATCGCAAGCCAGCAGGGTGGCGGAGGTGCCATCCACCGCCAGGGCGCCCAGACGTTTGCGTAAACCGACGGGGACTTGTGCCACCAATTCCAGCAGGGTTTCACGCCAGGTGGCGGCAGCTTCGTGTTCGGGCAGCACCCCGAAATCAATACGCAACAGGTCTTCGATCTCTCCGCCGGGGGCGATGACGCAGGCCCGAGCGCCCGAGGTGCCAAAATCAAGGCCAAGGAAACAATGATTTGCCATGGACAAAAGTGTAGTGCATTGCGTCCTGGGGTGATGGCGCTCAGGAGGATTTGAAGGGGCCAAGAAGTCCGCCCTCTTGGGATCTTGGCCGTGGTACTTCATATCGGACTGTGTATTGCTGAGCTAAAAACTAATAAAGCCCTTCGGATTATGTGTGCATCATTTCTCGGTGTTTTCAACGTTGTATGGCTGTACGTAGGCGCCGGACTTGGATAAATTGCGCTGATTAAGCTCAACTAAAACAATGAATAAACATCCAACGGGGACCCGAGGCAAAGAGAATCGACGCCATACACGACTGACGGCGAGTCAGTTGGCGACGATACGCTTTGATGACAGCGCACCACTTCGTGCGGTGATTCGCGATTTTTGTCAGGCGGGCTTGTTCGTCGCATTTACCGAGCAAAACCGCACGGATGGCGCCTTTCGGGCACTGGCCGGAGGTCGGGCGAACGTGGAGTTCGAGGCCGGCGTTGGCGCCAATAAGGGCCGCTATCGTATCGAAGGCCAGGTCGCGCACCTCACTTCCGTGGGCGTCGGAGTCTTCGTTACCCACATGCCAGAAGGCGCTTTGCAGGCGCTGGTGGAGGGCAACAAGGCACTGAATGGAGGGGAGGGCGCTGAAGCTGGCGTGTCCACCCTCTCGCCAGAGCGCTCCCAGGCTTTGCAGCAGGAGTGCGTGGTCCGGTTCTTCCGTTTTCTTGAGGAAGTGCTGCCCGACACTTTGCAGCTGGGTAAGAAATACCTGCATGAAGCTGCGCAGAACGATCAGAGTTTCATGCAACGCACCCGCTACAGCCAAGGGGCGGATGAACTCGAGGTTGCATGGAAGCGTGTGCAGGAAGATTTCCTTGTAGCCGTTCGCCGCCGTATTCCGCAGCAAGGCGAAGCCACCGTACAACCCGTCGCGCCGTCCGAATCCTCCGAACTGGCCTTGGTGGAGGAGTCGGAGTTTGAGGATTGGCTGAATCTCTCGGCAGTGATCACCCAGATCGAGAATGCAGTCGTGCTGGAACTGACGGAGTTTGAGCGCCGTTACCAGCGTCTTACGGGCTCTCTGGTGAGCCACAAGAATGATCCATTCGGGCCGGAGGCCATCTGTCTGGCCTATCAGGGCGCCTTACGACCGTTGGGCTTCAACAACAGCATGCGCGCCGTCCTCTATCGCGCATTGG